>CAMDWF010000047.1 GCA_945878795.1 Synechococcus sp. UW140 | reverse complement strand
CGCTGGCGGCAGCCACTGGGGCGCGCAAGGCTGCCAGCCCTGCTGGCGCTTCTGGGCCCAGAGCTTGATCGCCTGCTCGCGCGTCAGCTCCCTGCGCTTCTACCGCTGCGCGGAAGGCTGCGCCTAGAGCAGTGGCGGCTCACCGCCGGTCATCACCTCCCCGAGGGTCACCTCCAGGCTCTGACTCCAGCGGTCGTAACGCCTTGGCCTGAAGTGCAGCACCTGGCGCCCGTCGCTCAGCCAGCCTTCCTGGGGTGAGAGCGGCGGTCGCTTGCGGTCACCGACGTGCATGGGCCGCTCAGGCCACCTCAGGCGCCCAGCCCTTCTGGCGGACCTGGTCGGCGGTCCAACCCTGGCAGCGGCTGGTGAGGTGCTCGCCATGGGCGATCAAGCCCTGGTGCAGCTGGCAGGTAAGGACTGGGATGCAGTTCACCCCAGCGTGGTGCCGGAACCAGTGGCAGGTCATGCAGACCCTGCGGCTGCGGGTCCTGAGCAGCACGGCCTCATCGAGATAGGGCCAGTCCTCTGGGGCCGGCACTGCGGCCATAACGGCGCCAATCAGCAGCGAGGGCCTCAACCCGCCAGCCGAGCTGCTGGGCGGCACGGCCGATGGTGCGATCAGCGCCACGGGCCCCGCCATGCAGCAGCAGATGGACAGGCCGGCCACCGCTGCGCTGGAGCAGGGCGGAGGCGATGCGCTCCTGGGGCCAGACGAGATCACGGCCACCAGCGGCGACGATGACGATCGAGCGATGGGGTCGGTTCCCTCTGCCCACACCTGATCCACCATAAGCTTCCCGATCGCCTGTGGGTCCCGTGCCGCTGCGTCAATGGCCTCACCATCAAGCACCAGCGGGTTGCCCGGGTCGTCGCGGTTGTCGGAAATGATCAGTCGGCTGGACACGACCGCAGAGTCCTTAGCGGATCGGCACTTCAATCATGGAGGCCCGGGACCGACAGGGCTGCAGTCAAGCCGCCACTGTGATGACGAATGGGAGAGAACCTCACCCAATGGAGGCAGGGAGAGCCAACAGCAGGCGGCGAGAGCGGGAATCTCTCCCCAAATCTCTCCCATCTCCCTCGGCCAATCCCTGAAAAGTCAATCGGGGCGACAGGATTCGAACCTGCGACCTAGTGCTCCCAAAGCACCCGCGCTACCAAGCTGCGCCACGCCCCGACCAAGCAAGTGTAGCGGGTTAGGGGGGTGGCACCGAAGCGCTCCTGTTGCAGGGAGTGTTGCAGCGGCTGGGTCAAAGGGGATCATCAGGACGGTCGGCCTGGGAGAGGGGGATCAGTCCTGGGGGCTCGACCAATGAAGGATGACTCGGTACTGGGATAGGTGGGCCATCGCGAGAACGATGGAGACATAGCCCCAAACATGGCTAATAGTTGGGAGACGATCCAATACGCCTTTGTCGGATCGAAGGCGACGAGGGCTGCCCAAATACAGAACATCCCCTTGCTCTTGACATAGAACAAGGGGGTGGCGGTGCTCATGACGGCCCTGGGCCGATCGAGCCAGGACAAGTCCTGCGTTGTTCAGAGGTCGTCTTCGACGTTGGCCTGGATGGTGCAGTCGCTGGTGGGGTAGCTGACGCAGAGCAGGGCGAAACCGTCCTTGATCTGGTCGTCATCGAGAAAACTTTGATCGGATTGATCGACCGAACCCGTCAGGATTTTGCCGGCGCAGGTGCTGCAGGCGCCGGCCCGACAGGAATAGGGCAGGTCGATGCCCTGTTCTTCGGCGGCATCAAGGATGTAAGTCTCGGCGTCGCAGGGGAAGGTGGCGCCACCTTCGATCTTGATGCTGTAAGAGGCCATGACCAAGCAATGAGGGCAGCTCCAGGCTATGGGCAAATTCCTGCCTGATCAGTGATTGTCATCACCAGCCCACCAGCCTTGCGCGCCTGGGAGCTTTTGCCTCGACTTTCCCAGCGCCTTCATGGCCGTTCGGCTTGGCCCCAGGCGTTGGCATGTTCAATGGACACCAGGGCCGGGGCAAACAGAAACACCGTTTCCCCCAGCCGCTCGGATTGGCCATCGATGGCAAAAACACCACCGGAGACAAAATCAATCACCCGCTGGGCCTCCACTGGATCCATCGATCCCAGGTGCAACACCACGGTCTTGAGTTCCTGCACCGCCTTCAGCGCCAGCGGTGCATCCTCAAAGCGGGCGGGGGTAATCACCACCACCTCGGGCAACCGCAAACCGAACGGGGTCTCCATGGACGGGATCGAAAGGGTCGCTGCAAACGGGCGGCGGGGCGCCACCGTAGGCGACATTTCTGCAGGGTCAAACGCCCCTTCTTGATCACTCCCTTCCCGATGCCCCCCGATGCCAGTGGTTGACCCCTACCCGGGACCCGGCTCCCCCAGGTCCATCCAGCGGAGCGGTTTGGCCCTGCGGCACTGGCCCCAATGGCTGCAGCAGCAGACCAATCCGGCGCTGCAACCGGAGCTGCTGCTGGCCCACCTGCGCCAGGAGATCACCTGGCAGCAACCCAGGATCCGCGTCTACGGCCGCATCCACCCGATTCCGCGCCAGAGCTGCTGGATCGGCGACGCCGGCTGCCAATACCGCTATAGCGGCCTACTGCAGACCCCCGAGCCCTGGAGCGGGCCGCTGCTGGCCCTCAGGCAACTGCTGGACGCATCCCTGGCCTGCGGCTTCAACAGCCTGTTGCTGAATCGCTATCGAGATGGACACGACCGCATGGGCTGGCATGCCGATGATGAACCGGAGCTGGTGGCCGATCACCCCATCGCCTCCCTCAGCCTGGGGGTGAGCCGCAGCCTGCGTTTTCGGCCCAAGCCTGCCCCCGCCGGCCCCGGCGATGGCTCCCCCTTCTGCCTGGAATTGGCCGACGGCGACCTGCTGGTCATGGATGCCCCCACCCAAAAGCATTGGCTCCATGCCCTGCCCGAGCGTCGACGGGTGACGGGCGAACGCATCAACCTAACCTTTCGGCGCATCCAGCCGGCCTAGGCCGACCCGCCCGCCTGCCCCAGGGGGGCCCAGGTTCAGGCGAGAACGGCGATGGCGTCGATCTCGACGCGGGCGCCCTTGGGCAAGGCCGCCACCTGGACACAGGCCCTGGCCGGCGACACCCCCGCCCCGAAAACCTCTGCGTAAAGGCCATTTACCGTGGCGAAATCGGCCAGATCCGCCAGAAACACCGTGGTGCGCACCACCTGGCTGGGCAGGGCCCCGGCGGCGTCCAGCACCGCCAGCAGATTCGCCAGCACCTGGCGGGTCTCTAGGGCCACATCGCCTGCCCCCACGAGGCTGCCGCTGGCCGGATCCAGGGCGATTTGGCCGGAGCAAAACAGCAGATTGCCGGCCCTGACGGCCTGGTTATAGGGCCCGACCGGAGCCGGGGCCCGAGCGGTTTCGATGGCCTCCAAGGGGGAGAGGGGAAGGGAACCCATGGCGGGAGCTGGCAGGGCGGAGGCTATGGAACGAGCTTATGGCGCCCGGCCCACCAGGAGCTCAGCCCTTCCAGTCATTGCGGCTGGCGCGCAGGTCGGCCAGTTCTGTCACCGAACCGCTGCGCACAAACAGGTTGGTGGCACGCTCCAGACCGATGGAGCTGGGCACGGTGGGCAAGCCGGCCGCCCGCTGGTCCGATACCGCCGCCAGCCGCTCGACGATCGGTCGGTCCGCAGGACGGCGGCTGAGGGCCCAGCGCAGGTTGGTTTCGGTGTATTCGTGGGCGCACCACACCCGGGTGTCGGCGGGCAGGGCCGCCAGCCGCTGCAGCGAATCATGCATCTGGGCGGGCGTGCCCTCGAACAGCCGGCCGCAGCCGCCGCCAAACAAGGTGTCGCCGCAGAACAACTCAGCGTTGTAGCCGGGGCGACCGGGCAGGTAGTAGGCCAGATGGGCGCTGGTGTGGCCCGGCACCGCCAGCACCTCCACGCTGCGCCCCAACAGCGAGAACCGGTCTCCCTGGCGCAGCGAATCGCTCTGGAAGGGAATGCGTTGCTGATCGGCGGCGGCGGCATAGACCCGGGCGTTGGGCCAGCGGCGCAGCAGCTCAACCGTGCCACCGATGTGGTCGCTGTGGTGGTGGGTCTGGAGCACGGCCGCCAGCTGCAGCTGCCGGGCCTCCAGCCAGGCTGCCACCGGTGCCGCCACGGCGGGGTCGACCACCACCGCCTGGTGCTCGTCGTGCAGCACCATTACATAGTTGTCGTTTAGTACGGGCAGCAGGGCCACGGCCCTGGCGGGGGGCGAGCCGGGGGGGGCGCCAGGGAGAGACCCGGGGAGAGCCATCGTTAAAGTCCACAGGCGACACTCCCATGATGACCGCTCCGCGGGAGGCCCCCATGATCACCGTCGCCCTGGCCAAAGGCGCCCTGCTTAAGGATTCAGTGCGTCGCTTCGCCAAGGCGGGCCTCGATTTCTCGACCCTGCTCGACCCGGACAACCGCCTGTTGATGGTGCCCAGTGCCTGCGGCAGCGCCCGGGCCCTGTTGGTGCGCAACGCCGATGTGCCCGTCTACGTGGCCTACGGCCAAGCCCAGTTGGGGGTTGTGGGGTACGACGTGCTGCGCGAACACCAGCAGCCGGTGGCCCAGTTGCTGGACCTGGGCTTCGGTGGCTGTCGCATGGCCGTGGCGGTGAAGGCAAGCAGTGGTTATCGCCGCGCCCTCGACCTGCCGGCCCATTGCCGCGTCGCCAGCAAATTCACCCGCTGCGCCGAGGCCTTTTTCAGCTCCCTGGATCTGCCTGTCGATCTGATTCACCTCACCGGTTCGGTCGAACTGGGCCCCCTGACCGGGGTGTCCGAAGCAATCGTCGATCTTGTGGCCACGGGTCGCACCCTGCAGGACAACGGCCTGGTGGCGATTGAAGACCTGTTCCACAGCACCGCCCGCCTGATCGGCCATCCCTTAGCCCTGCGCCTCGATGACGGGCGCCTGCAATCCCTGGTCGAAAACCTCAAGGCGGTGGGCCCCGGGGCCACGGCGCCGGCTGCCAATCCCGTTGGCACCACCCCCTCCGGGGTGCTGGCCGCTGGGGCCTCCGCTTGATGGCCTCCCTCGACCTGCAGCGCCTCCGGCGCCTGGGGCCCTACCTGGCCCAAGATCGCCGCCGACTGCTACTGGCCCTGGTCCTGTTGGTGCCCCTGGCCTTTGCCGGCTCCATTCAGCCCCTGCTGGTGGGCCAGGCCATCAGCGTCCTGCGCGGCGAACCGGTGCTGCCCTGGCTGCGGGGCCTGGCGGTGCCCGGGGCCCTGCGGCTGCTGGTGGGCCTGTTATTACTGGCGGTGATGGTGCGATTGGGCCTGCAGGGCACCCAGCTTTACAACGTTCAGGTGGTGGGCCAGCGGCTCACCGCCCGCATCCGCGACGACCTGTTCCGCCATGCCCTCGCCCTGTCGCTGCGCTTTCACGACCGCACCACGGTGGGGCGCCTGCTGACCCGCCTCACCAGCGATGTCGACGCCCTGGCGGAGGTCTTCGGCAGCGGCGCCGTGGGGGTGCTGGCCGATCTGGTCAGCCTTGTGGTGGTGGGCGTCACGATGATCTCGATCGAGTGGCGGCTGGGCCTGCTGCTGATGGCCAGCCAGATTCCCGTGACGCTCGCCATCGTCTGGTTGCAGGGGCGCTACCGCAAGGTTAATTACCGCGTGCGCGAAGAATTGGGCGGTCTCAACGCCGAACTGCAGGAGAACCTGCAGGGGTTGGAGGTGGTGCAGATGTTTCGGCGCGAGCAGGAAAACAGCCGTCGCTTTGCCCGGGGCAATGACACCTATCGCCGGGCCGTTACCGGAACCATTCTTTATGACAGTGCCATCTCCGCCTTCATCGAATGGGTCTCCCTGGTGGCGGTGGCGGTGGTCCTGGCCCTCGGCGGCTGGATGGTGACCGCCGGCAGCATGGGACTGGGAAGCCTGACCACTTTCATTTTGTTTTCCCAGCGGCTGTTTGATCCCCTGCGGCAACTGGCCGAACGCTTCACCCAGATCCAGGGGGGGCTGACCGCCATCGAGCGCATCGGCGAACTGCTGGACGAGCCGCTGGACATCGTCGAACTGGCGGATGCCAGCCGCAGTGCCGCCGCCCGGCGCAGCGGCCTCCAGGGGCGCAGCCCGGGGGAGGTGGTGTTCGAGTCGGTGAGTTTTGCCTACCGCAGTGACGATCCCATCCTCGACAACCTCTCTTTCCGCATCGCCGCCGGCGAACACGTGGCGATCGTGGGGCCCACCGGATCGGGTAAATCAACGGTTATCCGCCTGCTTTGCCGTCTCTATGAACCCCTAGCCGGCCGGATCCTGCTCGATGGCGTCGATATCCGCGAGCTGCCCATCGCCACCCTGCGGCAACGGCTCGGTGTGGTGCTTCAGGACACGTTTTTATTCAGTGGCAACGTGGCCGACAACCTGCGGCTGGATTCAGCGATCAGCGACCTGGAACTGGAGCGCCTCTGCGGCGAACTGGGCTTGAAGCCCCTGCTCGACCGCCTCGACCAAGGGCTGGCCAGTGAACTGCGCGAACGGGGCGCCAACCTCTCCTCGGGCGAACGGCAACTGCTGGCCGTGGCGCGGGTAGCAATCCGGGACCCCTCGGTGCTGGTGATGGACGAAGCCACCGCCTTCCTGGACCCCTCCACCGAAGCCACGTTGCAATCCGACCTGGACCGCTTGTTGCGCGACCGCACCGCCATCGTCATCGCCCACCGGCTGGCCACGGTGGAAGCGGCGGATCGCATCTTGGTGCTGCGCCAGGGACGCCTGATCGAACAGGGCAACCACCTGGAACTACGCCGTGCTGGCGGCCTTTATGCCCAGCTGGCGGACCTGCAGGAAAAGGGGCTTGCGGCCCTCTAAGCCCCCCGCACAGCCCCCGCCAGGGCCAAGGGTTCAATCCCTGGTCCTGCGTTCAGGCCGATCGCATCGAACCAGCTCAGCAACACCTCGGCCAGCAGCTCGGGCTGCTGGCACATGGGCAAATGGCCGCCCTTGGCGAGCAGCTCCAGCTGGTGATCGGGCGCAAAGCTGGCCAGGTGGCGCACATAGCGGGGCTCCATCACCCGATCCCGCTCACCGACAATCCACAGGCTTGGCACCGTCAGGGCTGCGGTGAGCATGGGCAACTGCCGCACCGCCCCCCGATGGGTGCTGGTGGCCAACAACCCCCGGGCGGCCCGGGTTTCAGCCATCAGGGGGCCCCGCCAGGGTGATTCAGCCGCCCAGGGCCCCAGCCAGTGGGGCCGCAGCTGCAGCAAGACCGCACCACCGCGCCGCAGCCGGGCGAAGGGGCGCGGTTGGTAAACGCCGCCGCCCGATCCGATCTGCACCATGGCCACCAGCTGCGATCCCAGCAGGGGCGCCGCATGCAGGGCCACACTGCCTCCCAGGGAATGGCCCATCAGCACAATCGATCGACCTCGGGCCTGGCGGCGGGCGGCGGCGGCCAGCCAGCGCCCGTAACTGGCCAGGCTGGGCTGGAGCTGCCTGGGGCGGGGGCACGCCCCAAAGCCGGGCAGGTCAGGGCACCAAAGGCTCCAGGGTGGGTCAAGGCAGGGACGCAGCCGATTCCAAAGGCGACCCGACAGCATCCAGCCATGGACCGCCACCACCAGGGGGGCATCGGGCGGGTTGGCGCCCTGGGGGACGGAGCTGGCGCGCATGGGGGCCAGGCGAGGTCTCTTCCCATCAAAAAGGGGCCAGCCAGCCAACCGCGAGTCCGGCCGTATCTTGTATCAAAACAATGGTTCCGGCCGTCAGAGTCCAGGTCCAGCGCCTGCCCATTTCCCCTTGAATTCTCCGGAAGCCGCCGGTTCCGCAGAGCTTTACACCCAGCTCTACGGCCACCAATACCGCCTCTGTCCGGTGACCAACTCCCCCGTCACCTTGGTGCTCAGCCTCGAAAGGGAGATCGACCTGCTGGAACTGGAATACTTGTGTCAGGCCGTTGGCTGGAGCCGCAGGCCCCTGCGCCGGGTGCGGCGGGCCCTGCGCCACAGTCTGCTGACGGTGGGGTTGTGGCGCCATGAGGGCCGGTTGCCGCGCTTGGTGGGGTTTGCCCGCTGCACCGGCGATGGGGTGGTTGCCGCCACGGTCTGGGATGTGGCCGTCCATCCCCACTACCAGGGCGGCGGCCTGGGCAAGCAAATGATGGATTACATCCTCGTTGAGTTAGGGCGCCGCGGCGTGGGGCAGGTCTGCCTGTTCGCCGACCCCGGTGTGGTGGGCTTTTATACCGCCCAGGGCTGGGAACTGGAGCCCCTGGAGCGACGCTGCGCCTTCTGGTATTCCCCCTAGCCCCAGGGCCCGCCGCGATAGATCTCGGCCAGGATCGGGGCGGGCACCCCCCGCCGCCAGGCCCGCCGCAGGCGCCAGTTGGTCCAGCTGGTGCCCAGCACCCCCAGCCGGCGCCAGCGCCGACCATCGACCCGCAGGGCCAGGGGCAAAAGGCGAATCGGCACCTGCCGCCGCAGGCGCTGTACCAATTCAAGGTCTTCCATCAGGGGCAAGGGCCGGATCCCCCCCGCCGCCACCAGCTGCCGGCGGCTGAGCAACAGGCCCTGGTCGCCGTAGGGCAACTGCCAGCAAAGGCTGCGCAACCACACGGCCGCTTCCACCAACCGCAGGGCCGGATCGCCCCCGTCGATCGCCAGCCGAAAGGCCCAGGCCTGCCGATCGCCGTCGGCCAAGGCTGCGACCAGGGCCGGGGCCCAGCCTGCCGGCAGGCGGGCATCGGCATGGAGCAGCAGCAGCCAGGGAGCCGAGCTTGCCGCCACTCCCAGGGCCAGCTGCTGGCCCCGGTTGGCACCGCTGTGCAGCACCCTCGCCCCCGCCAAGCTGGCAACAAGGGCGGTGGCGTCGTCGCTGCCGGCGTCGACCACCAGCACCTCCCCTACCAATTGGGGCGCCTGGGCCAGTTGGGCCAACAGGCCCGGCAACCGCGCCGCCTCCTGGCGGGCGGGAATGACGACGGCCAGGGGCGGGCCCGTCAACGGCCCCGGGCAGGGCCGGCTCTCACCGCCACCGCCTCAAGTCCTCAGGGCGATCCAGGTCGTGGCGAATCGGCAGCAGGGTGACCACCAGACCCAGTTGGTCGGCGACAGCCAGGGTCTGGGCCATCACCTGGTTCCCGCCCCAAGCAATGGCCCGGGGGCCACCGGCAAACAGCCGGGGCCAGTTGCCCGCCAGGCCGATCAACCAGTAACCGCCATCGGCGGCCGGGCCCAGCACCACATCGCAGTGGGCCAGGGCGTTAAAGGCGGCCGCCAGGTCCGCCGCCGCCAACTCCGGCAGGTCGCTGCCGATCAACACCACGCGCTGGGCCCCCTGGCGCCGCGCCAGCCCCAGCTGGCGCTGCAATCGCCAGCCCAGGCGCCCTTCCCCCTGCAGACCCACCCAATCGGCCCCCAAGGCCTCGGCCCAACGACCGCTGCCCTTGGGCCCCAGGCCGCTGACCGCCAGGGCCAAGGCCAGGCCAGGTCTGAGGGCGGCCGCGCGGCGGGCTTCGGCCAGGCCATGGCCGCTGAGGGCCCGCTGGATGGCGGCCGCCCGCCGCGACCCAAGGGCCACCGCCAGACGGCTTTTGCAGCGGCCCGGGGCAGGCCAACGCCCCATCACGATCAACCATTCGCGGGGACGGGCCTGGCCATTCTGGGCCGACCCAAAATGGGCTTGCCCAGATTGGCCCCTAGGGCGTCTCAACCCTTGCGGGGCAGTTCGGCGGGCCGCAGGGTCAGGACCTGCTGGCCATTCTCCCGGCGGATGGCAATGGCCAGGGGCTGGCCGATGCGGGCCCGGTCAATGGCCATTTGCACATCCGAGGAGTTGTTCACCCGCTGGCCATCCACCTTCTCAATCAGATCGCAGGGCCTGAGGCCACCAGTCGCCGCAGGGCTGCCATTCATCACATCCACCACCAACACGCCGTTGACCTCCGGTAGGCGGCACTGGCTGGTGCTGGCATTGATCTCCCGGGCCAGCTGGGGGGTCAGGGCCTGGAGCCGCACGCCGATGTAGGGGTGGCTGGCATAGCCCCGTTCCAGGATCTGGGCGGCGATCTGGCGGGCGGTATTGATTGGTATGGCGAAACTCAATCCCGCCCCGGGCGCCTGGCGGATGGCGGTGTTGATGCCGATCACCTGGCCCCGGTCATTGATCAGGGGACCGCCGCTGTTGCCGGGATTCACCGCCGCATCAGTCTGCAGGTAAGGCACCCGCTGTCCTTCGCCGACGGCGTTGGTGCGTTGGATGGCGCTGATGATGCCAGCGGTGACGGTGTGGTCCAGCCCGAGGGGGTTGCCAATGGCGATCGCCGTTTCACCTGGGCGCACCTTGTCTGAATCCCCCAGCGGCGCCACGGGCAGCCGGGTGGCGACCACCTTGACGACCGCCACATCGGTGAGGGGATCGGCACCGATCACCTTGCCGGTGAAGCTGCGCCCGTCTGTGAGGCTGATGGTGACTTCGTTGGCGCCGTCCACCACGTGGGCATTGGTGAGCAAAACTCCGTCGGAGCGGGTGATGAAACCCGAGCCCTGGCCCTGTTGCTGCCGAATCGCCGGGCCCTGGCCGAAGGGACCACCCACCGGACTGACGGTGCGCTTGACCGTGTCAATCCGCACGACGGCGGGCCCGGCCTTCTCGACGGCCGCAACAATCAAGTTGCCACTGGGCTGGAGCGGCGCCGGGGAGGGTGCATCGCTAAGGCGTACCAGCTCCCGGCGGGGGGCGCTGCCGGGCAAGGGCAGACCACCGGAACAGGCCACCAGGGACGCCGCCACGGTCAGCAGGGAGGCCATGGTGGCCAGGGAACGGGGGCCAACCATGGACAACTGAGGCTAGGTAGCGGTCTGTCCATTAAAGACCAACGCTTCCAGGGGACCTGCGTATATTCGTTTCTATTGCGGTGAGCGGGCGGTGCAGCAGGGGGATGAGCTGTGGCACCAGATCCAGCAGGCCCTGCAGGCCAATCTCAGTAAACCCACCTTTGAGACCTGGATCCGGCCGGCCCGGGCCCTGGGGTTCAGTGAGGGCAAGCTGAGGCTGGAAGCACCCACCGCCTTTGCCTGCGGCTGGCTGCGCAAGCACTACCTCACCCAGATCCAGGCCCTCGGCACCGAACTGAGCGGTAAAGCGGTGGCCATCGAGGTGGTGAGCGCCCCGGAGCAGCCCCCAGCCTCCCAAGCAACCCGGGT
>CAMDWF010000046.1 GCA_945878795.1 Synechococcus sp. UW140 | reverse complement strand
GCGTCCCTGGCCATGATCTGTCTCTGGAGAGGGGGTCAGATCCAGCAGCAGAGAGAATTCATCTGCGGCGAGCCCTTCCTCTCCTGAGTCAAGTCCTGAGTCAAGTCCTGGGCCAAGACACCCCTGCGCCACCCATCCGTCCATTCATTTCAACCTACCCTTTCCCCTGAAATCCCCTGCCATGAGCGCCTACGACGCCGCCACCGAAGCCCAGATCCAGGCCCAAAAACAGATCGTCAGCCAACAGCCGGATGGCCCCGGCAAGCGCATCGGCAAACGCGGTGAAATCGTCGTCATCGGCAAGGTTCTGCCCGGCGGCGGCGATCTCTTTCGCCAGCGAATTGCCCGGTTTCAAGAAGAGGCCGGATACTGGGAATCACGGGTAGCCACAGTTCATCATTTCACAGTGCACCTCTTTGACAACGACACCCGAATTATGATTGCGGCGATCTATGATGGAGATTTTCTGGTGTACCTGGAAGATGTCATCCAACAGGCCGGTCCTTGGTTTGACTCCCTGATGCCAGGGGTCTGGGAAGGCTATACAAAATCCAATGACGAAGCCACCGCCAAGCTCATCCATGCCCAGTCCATATCAGCCGATGCTTTTTATACGGCCTATCCCAATCACACCACCCGCGACATCGCCAAGATGGAGCGGGTCTACGCAGCCGTCAACGACATCCTCGATGCCGCCAGCTAAACCAGGGCCGCTGCCGGTTTTTCTGTGACGTGGCCCCTGCTCCACCGCACGTTCACCATGGATGGCGGGTGTGAGAGAAGGGCACCAGCTGATCTCAAGCCCTAATCGCGAGCGCTAATCGCGAGCCCCGATCAGCGAGACTGCCGCAAGCCACCCCCGCCCCGGGGCCACCTTCTCCCCATGGTCGCCAGCGGCAGCCCCAACCCTTCCTCCGCCGCCCCGGCCCGCAGCAGCGATCCCGGCGCCGCCGCCCGCAGTTTCCCCCTGGCGGCCATCACCGGCCACGGCATCCTCAAGCTGGCCTTGCTGCTGGCCGCCGTCGATCCTGGCCTCGGCGGCGTCGTCATCGCCGGGGGCCGGGGCACGGGCAAATCGGTGCTGGCCCGGGCCCTGCACGCCCTGTTGCCGCCCATCGACGTCCTCAACCTCGGCCCGCCGGCCACCAGCCTCAATGTTGATCCGGGCCGGCCCGATGAATGGGACAGCGCCGTACGCCAGCGCATCACCGAACTGGGCGGCGATGGCAGCGGGGGCGATCCCAGCGCCCTGTTGCCCACCACGGTGATTCCGGCCCCCTTCGTGCAGGTGCCCCTGGGGGTGACAGAAGACCGGCTGGTGGGCGCCGTTGATGTAGCCGCCTCCCTCAATGCCGGTGCACCGGTTTTTCAGCCGGGCCTGCTGGCCGAGGCCCACCGCGGCGTGCTCTACGTCGACGAGCTCAACCTGCTCGATGAGGGCGTCACCAACCTGCTTTTGGCGGCGGTCGGCAGTGGCGAGAACCGCATCGAGCGGGAGGGCCTGAGCCTGGCCCACCCCTGCCGCTGCCTGCTGATCGCCACCTACAACCCCGAGGAAGGGGCCGTGCGGGACCACCTGCTGGACCGCTTTGCCATCGCCCTATCGGCCAACCAGCTGCTGAGCAACGAGCAACGGGTGGCGATCAGCCGCAGCGCCATCGACCATGGCGAAGCCGGCGCCGCCTTCCGGGAGCGCTGGCGGGAGGAAAGCGATGCCCTCGCCACCCAGCTGTTGCTGGCACGCCAGTGGTTGCCTGATGTGACCATCAGCCGCGACCAGATCCGTTATCTGGTCGATGAGGCCCTGCGGGGTGGGGTGGAGGGGCACCGCAGCGAGCTCTATGCGGTGCGGGTCGCCCGCGCCCACGCCGCCCTCAGCGGCCGGGACCGGGTGGAGGCCGAGGATCTGCAGGTGGCGGTGCGGCTGGTGATCGCCCCCCGGGCCCGCCAGCTGCCCCCCCCCGACCCCGACCAACCCCTCGAACCACCGCCGCCGCCGCCCCAGGGCGATCAGGCCCCAGACCCCCCAGAAGATCAGGCTCCGGAGCAGGACCAGGACGAGCCGGATCCCCCAGAACCCGAAGACGACGACAGCCCCGAGGACCAGGCACCCCCCTCCATCCCCGAGGAGTTCCTGCTCGATCCGGAGGCCACCGCCATCGACCCGGACCTGCTGCTGTTTTACGCCGCCCGGGCCCGCAGTGGCGGCAGCGGTAGCCGCGCCTTAGTGCGCAGCGAGAGCCGCGGCCGTTACGTCAAGCCGATGCTGCCCAGGGGGCCCGTGCGCCGCATCGCCGTGGATGCCACCCTGCGGGCCGCCGCCCCCCACCAGAAGGCCCGCCGCGCCCGCCATCCCGAGCGCCGCGTCATTGTTGAAGAGTCCGACCTGCGGGCCAAGCTGCTGCAACGCAAGGCCGGCGCCCTGGTCATCTTTTTGGTCGACGCCAGTGGTTCGATGGCCCTCAACCGCATGCAAAGCGCCAAGGGGGCCGTGCTGCGCCTGCTCACCGAGGCCTACGAGAACCGCGACGAGGTGGCCCTGATTCCCTTTCGCGGCGACCAGGCCGAGGTGCTCCTGCCCCCCACCCGCTCGATCACCGCCGCCCGCCGCCGGCTCGAATCAATGGCCTGCGGGGGGGGATCCCCCCTCGCCCACGGCCTCACCCAGGCGGCCCGGGTGGGGGCCAATGCCCTGGCCACCGGAGATCTCAGCCAGGTGGTGGTGGTGGCCATCACCGATGGACGGGGCAACGTGCCCCTGGCCCGCTCCCTGGGCCAACCGGCCCTGGAAGGCGAGGAACCGGTGGATCTGCGCGAGGAGTTGCGGCAGGTGGCCGGTCGTTACCGCAGCCTCGGCATCAAGCTGCTGGTGATCGACACCGAGCGCAAGTTCATCGGCAGCGGCATGGGCAAGGAACTGGCCGAAGCCGCCGGCGGTCGCTATGTGGCCCTGCCCAAGGCCAGTGACCAGGCCATCGCCGCCATCGCCCTGGAAGCCGTCGCCGGCTTCTGAGCCTCTGGCCCCGGCAGCCCTACAGCCTCCGCCCTAAAGCCCCCGGACCGACCCCGGAGCCGGGGCGGGGGGGGCCACGCCGCCACTGCTGCGGCTGCGGGGTGCCAGACGCTCCTGGTCGGCCCGCAGCCGTTCGGCTCGGGCCGCCTCCCGTCGGGCCGTTTCGCCACCGGAACGCTGCTGCACCGCCTCGGGATTGCTGGGATAGAGATCGTCAAAAAAGCGGGCCAGCCCGTGGCTGACGCTGCGAATGTTGTCGGCCACCTTGGGATCGCCCGTCAGTTTCTGCACATCACCGCCGACGGCCTGCCAACGGTTCGTGAGCTGGCGGGCGTTGGCCAAGGTGGCCTGCAGGTCGGCCGTCAACTTGGGGTTGTCGAGCCTGGCGGCCAACTGGCTGGCGTGGCGGCTGGCCCGCTGGGCATCGACACTGGCGGCGTTGAGATTGTTGAGGATCGGTGTGGCCTTAGCCATGGAGGCATTGAGCTGGGCCACCGCCTGGCGCGCATCGCGTACAAACAACTGCCCATCCCGCGTCAACTTGCGCGTTTCGACAGCCGTGTCTTCAAAGGATTTGGTGGCCGAAACCATCTGGGGCACCAGCTGGCCACGGTCGGCCTCATTGAGCAGGCGCTGCATGGTCTCGGTGACCGTATCGAAGCTGGCCGCCGTGACACCCGGGATCCGGTTGTGCTGGCAGACCATGCGCCGGCTATCGCAGCCTGCCTGCTTGGGCCCTGGCCCTGCGGACCCCAGGGGCCGACCGCCACTCATCAACGAAACCGCCGCATCCCCACCCAATAGGGAGGAAGGGGCGACCCGGGCGACCACGGGCAGGGCCAGCCGCAAATTGGGATCGGTGATGGTCAATTCGGCCACCACCTCCCGATCGCTGACCCTCAGGGCCTGAACGCTGCCGACCATGACGCCGCGGTAGGAGACGGGCGAGCGGGGGGCCAGCCCGGCGGCATCTTGAAAGCTGGCCTCCATGGTCCAGGTCTGGCGCCCCAGGGAAAGGCCCTTCAACCAGAACCAAAGCCCCAGGCCGCTGGCGATGGCAGCCAACAGGCAAAATCCAAGGGAGGCCTCGCGAACACTGCGGCGCATCGACTATCTCTCGGCCGGCTGCATCGGTCCGCGCAGGCTACCGCTTCGGAACTGCACCACGTAGGGGTCCTCGGAAACCCGAAACGCCTCAATAGTGCCGCTCCAGCGGAAACAGCCGCCGTACAGCAAGGCCACCCGATCAGCGCAACGGTCGATGGTGCTGAGTACATGGCTGACGACCACGCCTGAGGCGTTGGTGAGGGTGGTGCTCTGCACGATCAAGTCCTCAATACGGGTACAAGCCATCGGATCCAGGCCCGCCGTGGGCTCATCGAAGAGCAGCAAGGGCACCCGCCCCTCGATGGCGGCCGGATCGTCAATCAGGGCGCGGGCAAAGCTGACCCGCTTTTGCATGCCCCCACTCAGTTCTCCGGGCAGGCGCTCCTCGATGCCGGCCAAGCCCACCGCCTCGAGGGCCCTACCGACCCGCTCCCGAATCTGGTCCTCGCCCAGGCGGCTGAAGCGATAGAGCAGGAAACCGACGTTCTCCCGCACCGTCAGGGAGGCCAGCAGGGCCGGGTTCTGAAACACCAGCCGCACATCGGGGGGGTGCCGCTGGTCCAGGCGCAGATAGGTCTGGGGCACCCCATGCAGGCGCACGCTGCCGGAGCTAGGCAAGAGCAAACCCGCCAGCAAGCGCAGGATCGTGGATTTGCCCGACCCGGAGGGTCCCACCACCACCAGCCGTTCGCCCGCCTCAACCCGCAGATTCAGCTGGTCCAAGACCAGCCGCTCCCCCCAGCGCATGGTCACCGCGTCGAGCTCGGCCACCGGCACGGGGCCTTGCGGAGCCGGACTGCCGGCCATGGGGCCGGGGGATGGGGGGCTATCCAGAAGGCGGTGGCGGGCGTTCCGGCGGACCCGATTGATCACGACTGCAGGCGGTCAAGAACTCTCAACAGCCCCATCCTGCTCCCTGGTGCCGCACCCGACGCCATCCCTTGCCCCAAGCTTCGTAGAGTCGGACCAAGATCCGCCGCGCCCCGCGCTCCGACCTTGCCCGTCCGAGGCCCCGCCGAGCGTGTCCCCCGAAGGCCCCGGCGTCCCAGTTGGGTGGGAAGGGGGGAGATGCGGCAAAAAGACTTGGTGAGCCGCTCAAGGCGGGCGGTGCGCTGGCTGCAGCCTGGCCTGGTGGTCAAGCGCTGGATGTTCACCTCCGGCCTGGGGTTGCTGATTGCCCTGTTGGGCGCAGCCGTCTGGGCTGATCTGCAACCCATTTACTGGACCCTGGAGACGATTCGCTGGGGTCTGGGCCAGGTAACCAAGGTGCTGCCCCGCGGCATCACCGGCCCCCTGGTCCTGGTCTTGGGCGGGGGGCTGGTATGGCTGGGCCAGAGCCGCAGTTTTGGCTCGATCCAGCAGGCCCTGGCCCCGGAAAAGGACACCCACCTGGTGGATGCCCTGCTGGCCCAGCGGCGACTCAGCCGCGGGCCCAGCGTTGTCGCCATCGGCGGCGGCACCGGACTGGCAACCCTCTTGAGTGGGCTGAAGCGCTATAGCGGCAACATCACCGCCATCGTCACCGTTGCCGACGATGGCGGCAGCAGTGGGGTGCTGCGGCGCGAGCTGGGGGTCCAACCCCCCGGCGACATCCGCAATTGCCTGACGGCCCTGGCCCGCGAGGAACCGCTGCTCACCCGCCTGTTCCAATACCGCTTCAAGGCTGGCAGTGGCCTGGAGGGCCACAGCTTCGGCAATCTTTTCCTCACGGCCCTCACGGCCATCACCGGCAGCCTTGAATCCGCCATCACCGCCAGTAGCCGGGTTCTGGCCGTACAGGGCCAGGTGGTGCCGGCCACCAATGCCGATGTGCGCCTTTGGGCGATTCTGGAAAACGGTGAGCGGCTGGAGGGCGAATCACGCATCGGCAAAGCCACCAGCCCGATCGTGCGGCTGGGTTGCACCCCTGATCGCCCCCCAGCCCTGCCAAGGGCCCTGGAGGCCATTGCCCATGCCGAACTGATTGTGCTGGGCCCCGGCAGCCTTTACACCTCGCTGCTGCCCAACCTTCTGGTACCCGAACTGGTCAAGGCGATCAGTTTGAGCAAAGCTCCGCGGCTGTACATCTGCAACTTGATGACCCAACCGGGAGAAACCGATGGTCTCGATGTCAGCGGCCACCTGCGGGCGATTGAGGCCCAGCTGGCCAGCCTGGGGGTCAACGAACGCCTCTTCGATGCGGTCCTGGCCCAGGAAGATCTCGGCGACTCCCACCTGCTTGACCACTACCGCCTGCACGGCGCCGCCCCTGTGACCTGTGATGAGACCCTTCTCAAAAACCAGGGCTATGAAGTGATGCGGGCGCCGCTGCAGGGGGCCAGGCCCAGTGCCACCTTGCGCCATGAACCGGCCAGTTTGGCTAAAGCCGTGATGCGGTTTTACCGCAAACACCGCCACGATTGAACCCCGTGGTCCGACCCTGGCGGAGCCCCAGCCCCACTGTTGGCGCAGCCGGTGGGCAGCCAGGGCAAGGTTGATTTCAAAAAGGTTGACCTAAAATTGCTCCTTGCGATCCACTCCCTGATGCGTCTAGTCGGCCTGCTGCTGTCCTTGGCCCTGATTGGCTTCCTGCTGCAGCGCCTTTATGGAGGCCCCTCCCAGCTTGGCCCCACCGGCAGCCCCGCCATCACCGAACCCATCCAGCGCGCCGAGGAAGCCGTGGAACGGGCGAATCGATTGGAACAGGATCGGCTCAAGAAGACCATGGGTGAATTGCAACCCGGAACAAAACCCTGAACTCAGCCAATTGGTGCTGGCGACTATCTAATAAGCATCCTGCATCTCGTAAAAATCGGGTTGCACATAATCCTTGCGCAGGGGCCAGCCTTTCCAGTCCTCTGGCATCAACAGACGCTTGGGGTGGGGATGGCCTTCATACTGAATGCCGAACATGTCGAAGGTTTCCCGTTCCTGCCAATCGGCACCGCGCCAGATGCCATAGAGGCTCGGAATCGTCAGGTCACCATCCCTGGGCAGGAACACCTTGAGCCGGACCTCCTCAGGACGAACGGCAGCGGGCAAGGGTGCCTCGGCATCGCCCAAGGCCTCAATGGCATTGGCCAGGGGGGCGAGTTTGATCAGATGGTAGAAGCTGACAAGGCGACCACCCGGTCCCTCGTCATAGCCTCCTTGGCATTGCAGATAGTCGAAGCCCGCAGCCTTGAGGGCGGTGGCCAGCAGGGGCAGAAAGGCCGCTTCAACGCCCAGGGTCTCGATGCCGAGATGGTCAGCCCCCAAGACTTCATGGTCAAAGCCTTGGGAGACGAGCCAGCTGCTGACGGGACCAGCCGCTGGGGCCGAAAGGGAGGACCCTTCCGCCCCGGGTTGGGTTTCAGCCGCACCTGAAGCTGGCGCTGGGGTATCTGAGCTTGGGGGTGTCTCTGCGGGCATGGTGCTTAAGAAGGCCTGGGGGGGTGGCTCAGGGCGAAGGGGCCGCGGCTTGGGGCTCGACGACAACGGATTGGGGGGCAGCGGCTACCGACAGGGGCAGTCCGGCCGCCGCCGCCAGGGCCGCCTTTTGGGTTTCGGCCCGCAGATAGGCACCGGTAACAATCGGTTCAACCCACTTCATCTGGTGGGGAATCGTGTAATAACGATGGGTGGGTTGCAAAAGTCCCCGTTCCGCCAAAGATTCATTTCCAACTTTCTTGCGCAGCTTGATAACGGCATCAAAGATGGCTTCGGGCCTGGGCGGACATCCAGGCAGGTAAAGATCCACGGGAATAAGCTTGTCGACGCCCCGCACGGCGGTGGTGGAGTCGGCCGAGAACATGCCGCCGGTGATCGTGCAGGCGCCCATGGCGATGACGTACTTGGGCTCGGGCATCTGCTCGTAAAGACGCACCAGGGCCGGGGCCATTTTCATCGTGACGGTGCCAGCGACGATGATCAGATCGGCCTGCCTGGGGCTGGAGCGGGGCACCAGTCCGAACCGGTCGAAATCGAAGCGGGAGCCGATCAGGGCCGCAAATTCGATGAAACAACAGGCGGTGCCGTATAGCAGGGGCCAGAGACTGCTGAGCCGGGCCCAGTTGTGGAGATCATCCAAGCTGGTGAGGATGATGTTCTCGGAGAGGTCGGCGGTGACGGCGGGGGCGCCGACGGGGCCACAGCTGGCGGCCCGCAGGTCCCGCAGGGCGGCAACGGAAGGGGAATCGGCAGGGGTCAAGGTCATGGCACTCCGGGTCAGCTCCACTCAAGGGCGCCCTTGCGCCAGGCATAGGCAAGGGCCACCACCAGAATGGTGATGAAAATCAGGGCCTCAATGAAGGCCAATAGGCCGAGCCGGTGGAAAGCCACGGCCCAGGGGTAAAGAAAGACAGTCTCGACATCAAAGATGACGAAAACCAGGGCAAACATGTAGTAGCGAATATTGAACTGAATCCAGGCGCCGCCGATGGGCTCCATGCCGGACTCGTAGGTGAGCTCGCGCTCGCCCTTGCGGCTCTTGGGGGAGAGCAGCTTGTTCGTAACCAAGGCCAGCACCGGAACGGCAGCGGCGATCAGGAAGAACCCCAGGAAAGCGTCGTAACCGGGGAGCACGAACATCGTTGGCCAAGTCCGATCTGAGCGGCATTCTGCCATCTGTAGGCCCGTTGTGGGTCCTTGGCCCTTGGTGGGGGGGGGGGCTGGATAGAGTTTGGGCGCCCTGAAGCGCCACCGCATGAGCAGCGACGTCCCGGGCGATCCCCAACCTGGCGAGGATCGGCTCATGCCCCAGCCCGATGGCCCCCCGCCCGCCAGCGCGACCGACGGCTCCAGCGCCGAGGCAGCGGCCACCGCTGCAGCCACCGCCCCTGATCCAGCCCCAGGTCCAGACCCTGATCCCGCCTCAGATCCGGCCAGTGATCCGGCCAACAACCGCTTCGAATGCCGCAGCTGTGGCTTCGTCTACGACCCGGCCGAAGGGGTGCGCAAGCTGGGCATCGAAGCGGGCACCCCTTTTCTGGAGCTGGATGCCGCCAGCTTCCGCTGCCCGGTGTGCCGCAGCCGGGTGGTGGCTTTCAAGGACATCGGCCCCCGGAACAAGCCCAGTGGCTTTGAGGAAAACCTCAACTTCGGTCTCGGCGTCAACCGCCTCACCCCGGGCCAGAAGAACGTACTCATTTTCGGTGGCTTCGCCCTGGCGTTCGCCTTTTTCCTTTCTCTGTATTCGTTGCGCTGATGTCCGCCTCCCTGCCCCGCCGCGCCACCCCAGGCCCCCTGCGGCTGCTGCTGCCCCTCCTCAGCCTGGTGCTGGCCCTGGGCCTGGCGCTGGGCCTGACGGGCTGCGTGGCGACCGGCCTGCCCCTGGCGGCCGCCAGTCCCTGGCAGGAAGTGCCACTGGACACCCGCTCCAGCCCGTTGGATGTGGCCTTCAGCGACAGCCGCCACGGCTTTTTGGTGGGCAGCAACCGCCTGATCATGGAAAGCGACGACGGCGGTGCCAGCTGGCAGGAGCGGGCCCTGGACCTGCCGGTGGACGAAAACTTCCGCCTGATCAGCATCGACTTTCGCGGCAAGGAGGGCTGGATCGTCGGCCAGCCAGGACTGCTGCTGCACAGCGATGACAACGGTCAGAGCTGGACCCGCCTGCTGCTCGATACGAAATTGCCCGGTGAGCCGTACCTGATCACGGCCCTGGGCCCCAAGCAGGCGGAACTGGCCACCAATGTGGGCGCCATCTACCGCAGCGCTGATGCCGGCAACAGCTGGCAGGCCCTGGTGGGCGACGCGGCGGGATCGGTGCGGGACCTGCGCCGCGACGGCGCAGGCCGCTACGTGAGCGTCAGCAGCCTGGGTAATTTTTATGCCACCTGGGAACCGGGCCAGGCCACCTGGCAGCCCCATCAACGGGTCAGCAGCCAGCGGCTGCAATCGATGGGCTTCCAGCCCGATGGCGGCCTGTGGATGCTGGCCCGGGGAGCCCAGCTGCGCTTTGACGCCGGCACGCCTGAGAACCCCGAGTGGAGCAAACCGGTGATCCCGATCACCAATGGCTTCGGCTACCTCGACCTGGCCTGGGATCCCCGGGGGGCCCTCTGGACCGGTGGCGGCAGCGGCACCCTACTAAGCAGCGCCGATGGCGGCAAGAGCTGGAGCAAGGATCCGGTGGGGGCCCGCCAGCCCAGCAACTTCACCCGCATCGTTTTTCCTGGTGATGGCAAGGGGTTTGTGTTTGGCGAGCGGGGCTCGCTGCTGCGCTGGATCGGCTGAGGGGCGCACCAGACCGGGGGCTGCAGGGGCCACAACTGCGTCCCTGTGTAACCAAGCCGGGGGCAGAGGGCCAGCCGCCCCCGACCGACCCCTAGGATTTATGGGCTGAATGCTTCCTGCTATGGCTGCCGGCTCTACGGGTGAACGCCCGTTTTTCGAGATCATCACGAGCATCCGCTATTGGGTGATCCATGCGGTCACCCTGCCCGCCATCTTTTTGGCCGGCTTTTTCTTTGTTTCCACCGGCCTGGCCTACGACGCCTTTGGAACGCCCCGCCCCGATGCCTACTTCCAAGCCCAGGAAGCCAAGGCGCCAGTGGTGAGCAAGCGTTATGAAGGCAAAGCCCAGCTTGACCTGCGCTTGAAATAAGCCATGACCCAATTCCCTGCCCCGACAACGCCGCGCAACTACCCGATCTTCACGGTGCGCTGGCTTTCGATCCATGCCCTTGGCGTTCCCACGGTGTTTTTCCTGGGTGCCTTGGCCGCCATGCAGTTTGTCCGCCGCTGAATACCGCCATGCAGCGCAACCCCAACCCAAACCAACTTCCGGTTGAACTGAACCGCACCAGCCTCTTTCTGGGTCTGTTGATAGTTTTCGTCACCGGCATTCTGTTTTCCAGCTACTTCTTCAACTGACGGAGATCGACCATGAGCGGCAAACCAAAAACAATGCCCGACGGTCGGATCCCCGACCGTCTGCCCGATGGCCGGCCCGCCGTGGCCTGGAAAAGCCGTTGGACCGAAGGAGTCCTGCCCCTCTGGCTGGTGGCCACCGCCGGCGGCATGGCCGTGATCTTTGTCCTGGGCCTGTTTTTCTACGGCTCCTATGTGGCGGTGGGTTCGGCCTGATCTGGGCTGATCTCACACAAGACTTTCAGGGCGGACCGCAAGGTCCGTTTTTTTGT
>CAMDWF010000045.1 GCA_945878795.1 Synechococcus sp. UW140 | reverse complement strand
AACCATCGAGCAGCCAGTACTGGTGTTGCTCGTGCCGGTAGCCGGCCTGGGGTGCCAGGCGGGCCGTCACCAGGTAGGGCTCGCTCTCGAAGTCCAGAAAGGGGGCCAGGGCCTCCAGCCGTTGTTTCACCTGGCGGCGCAGCAATAGCAGCGAATTTGGCTGCAGGGAGCCCGTGAGCAGCACCCGCGCCTCCTGCAGATAGAGGGCGGCCGCCAGGCGGTGCCAACGGTTCGCCAAGGAGATGCCCTTGGTGCCGGAGTAGTGGTTGTAAACGTTGAGTTCGCCATCGGGGTAGTCGAACTCCTGCACCTTTGTCGGGGCGATGGCGTATGGGGACGGCCCGGAGGAGTAGTAGAGCTGGGGACGGCCCACCGGCAGGGCCGCCCGGGCTTCGGCATCGCTGATGCCCAGCTGGGGCAGGCCCTGAACCCTGCCGCTGCGACCGAGATCCTTGACGAAAAAGAGCGGCAGGCCGTCGCTGCCGAAGGCATTCACCGGTGAGACCGTGAATCCATGGCCATGGGTGAACACCAGGTGGCGGTTCAGCCAGGTGCGGGAGCCAACCGGCAGGGCGCCACTATCCATTTCGCGGGCAGCGATGAGCACCTGGGTTGCACCCCCCTTGCCCTGGCCGGAAGCTTGCAGGGGGTAGCGATCGACGGCGGCGGAAGGGAAGGTGTAATAAAGCCGCAATTGCTGCAGTTGGCGATTGGCGGCCAGCAGCGGCGTGCTGTCCCAGAGCCGGATGTTGGCCAGGGTGCCCGGTGCCGCAGCCAGATCGGCTGCGGTGAGGCTCTGGCGCGGCTGCAGGGTCAGGGAACGCACCCGCTCCAGTCCGAAGGCCCGACGGGTGGCGCGGATCGTGCGTTCGAGGTAGGGCGTCTCCACCGCCAGCTCCCGGGGCTGAACCCAAAACCGTTGCACCAGGGGCGCCACCAGCCATTCAGCCACTGGCACCATCAAGGCGGTCGCCGCCAGCGGGATCAGGGCGCCCCGACGCAGCCAGTCCTTGGGCAAGGGCACCAATAGTCCCACCGCCGTCAGCAGCAGCAGCAGGGTCAGCAGCAACCGCAACGGCAGTCGGACGTAGAGGTCCACATGGCCGGCGCCGGCGGCGGTACCACTGCCCTGCACCATCAGGTCGAAGGGGGCCAGACCCGTGGCGCAGGCCGCCAGGATGGTGAGGAGGGCCAGCTGGGGCCGCAGCACCTTCTGCTGGTCGCGGCTCAAGCCGACAAAACGCAGATCACTCAAACTGGAGCCCTCCCCCAGGCTCAGCCACAGTCCCCCCACCAGCCCAACGGCGACCTGGGCGATGGCCACGCTCAACAGCAGATGCAGGGCCGGTAGCCGCAGCACCGTGAAGGCCAGATCCAGGCCTGTCAACGGGTCCCTTTCCCCGAACGGTTCGGCCAGCAGGGCGGGCAACCAGAGACTCCAGCCCCTGGCGATCGCCGTGGCGGAAGCAGCCAGGGCCGCGGTCAGGGCCAGCCGCAGGCTGTTGAGGGGCCAGATCAATAGGGGGCCCACCAGGGCCAGGGCCACACCTGCCACCACCAGGGGGGACCAGGCGGAGGTGCCGGCTAGCCCCGTGATCACCTCCTCTCGAAAGGGGGAGGTGATTAAGCCTTTGGCTTGGACCAGCAGGTAGGCCAGGCCAAGGGCCAGGGCCAGCAGCAGACCCGCGAGGCTGGCCACAAGGCTGGGGCTTTCCAAGCGCAGGATGGGATCATTGGGAAGCTGTTTTTGGGCGCAGCTCTGCCGTAGGCGCCAGCAGCGCTGCAGTTGCTGCAGCTGCAGCCACAGCCCCAGACCAAAGACCAGGCCGAACGCAAGCAGCTGCAGCAGCCAGCGCCGCAGCACGACCGCGTGCAGTCCGAACTGGGCAAACCATTGCCATTCAATGGCCAGGCGTGCCAGGCCAAACAACAGCAGCAGGGCCAGCACCGCTGCAGCCAGCAGGGCGACGGGGATGAGGCGTGGCGACCAGGGCCGTTCGGAAAGCACGCGGACAGACAAGCAAGGCTCCAGTCCAGCGACGCTAGGAAGGGACGCGGAAGGTGGCCCAGGGGCAAGCCCATTGCATTACCCGACTTGGAAGATCGGCTTTAAAAGGGACACCTCGCCAGCGCTGTTAACCTGGTCAAATCGTCTGGCCGTGTGCCGTGACCGCCACCCTCTCCCGCTCCACCTTCACCGGTCTGCGCTGCAAGGAATGCGGCCACGCCTATGCCGCCGAAGCGCGTCACGTCTGCGAAGACGTTTGTTTTGGCCCCCTGGAGGTTGTTTACGACTACGACGCGATCCGGAGCCGGGTCAGCCGGGCCACCATCGAAGCCGGGCCCGTTTCCATCTGGCGTTATCGCGACTTTCTGCCGATCGAGGGAGATCCAATTGATGTCGGCACAGGGTTCACCCCCCTGCTGAGGGCCAACCGGCTGGCCAAGCGCCTGGGCATCAAGGAGCTTTATATCAAGAATGACGGCGTCAACATGCCCACCCTGTCCTTCAAGGACCGCGTCGTATCGGTGGCCCTGACCCGGGCCCGGGAACTGGGATTTTCCACCGTCAGTTGTGCAAGTACCGGCAACCTGGCCAATTCCACTGCGGCGATTGCAGCCTATGCCGGTCTCGAATGTTGTGTCTTTATTCCCTCCGACCTTGAACTGGGCAAGGTTCTTGGCACACTCGTCTACAACCCCACCTTGATGGCGGTCAAGGGAAACTACGACCAGGTCAACCGGCTCTGCTCCGAGGTTGCTAACACCTATGGCTGGGGTTTCGTCAACATCAACTTGCGTCCTTACTACTCCGAGGGTTCCAAGACCCTTGGCTATGAGGTGATCGAGCAACTAGGTTGGCAACTTCCCGACCACGTCGTAGCCCCCCTGGCCTCCGGGTCCCTGTTCACCAAAATCCGCAAGGGCTTTGACGAATTCATCAAGGTTGGCCTGGTGGAACAAAAGCCCGTGCGTTTCAGCGGCGCCCAAGCCGAAGGTTGTTCGCCGATTGCCCAGGCCTTTGCCGAGGGAAGGGACTTCATCAAGCCCGTCAAACCCAACACCATTGCCAAGTCGATTGCCATTGGCAACCCTGCCGATGGTCCCTACGCCATTGATATTGCCCGCCGCACCGGTGGCAGCATTGCGGCAGTCAGCGATGCGGAAATCATCGACGGCATCAAGTTGCTGGCGGAAACCGAGGGGGTTTTTACCGAGACCGCCGGCGGCACCACCATCGCCGTGCTCAAGAAACTGGTAGAGCAGGGCAAAATCGACCCCGAAGAGACCACCGTGGCCTACATCACCGGCAACGGCCTTAAAACCACCGAAGCGATTGCCTCCTCCATCGGCGAACCCTTCCTGATCGAAGCCCAGCTCGACAGCTTCAACGCCGCCTGGAAACGGTCTCAGTCCCAGCACCGAGCATCCTCTGAGAGCTGCGGCTCGTCAGCGGCCTGAGTGACCACTACCTCCCCCGCCCCAAACGCCCCCATGGCCGTCCAGGTTCTGATCCCCACGCCCCTGCAGAAGTTCACCAACGACGAAGCCAGTGTCAGCGTTGATGCCAGCAGCGTCGATTCCTTGCTACAGGCCCTCGACGTCCGCTTCCCCGGCATCCTCGGCCGCCTCTGTGATGAAGACGGCAAACTGCGGCGTTTTCTCAACGTCTACGTCAACAGCGAAGACATCCGCTTCCTCGACAACCAGACCACTGCCCTAGCCGATGGTGATGAGGTCAGCATCGTGCCGGCGGTTGCTGGCGGCTGAAGGGGATAGGGATTTTCCCGCTTGGCATCGTCGCAGATCCTGCTCGATCCCATAGGGTTCGCTCCATGCCTGGGAGGGAATGATGAACCAGAGTCCAACGCCATCGCTGAGCCAGCACGAATGGCAGGCGGGCATCCAGATCTTTGATTACCGCCAAGCGGCCAATCCGATCCGCCCCGGCCTGACCGAACCGATCCCCTACCGGCAGTGGACCTCCGAGCTGCATGCTGCAGGTCCCACGGCCATCCTGCCCCTCGATCTCAGTCAAGAGCTGGGCTGTCCGGGACCGGCCACCAGTCCGGCCCTGGCGGCCCATTTCCTGCGGCTGCTGGCCGGTGAGGAGCTCAAGGCAGCCGCCAGCGCCACCAGCTCCCTGTTTTATGTGCTGCGGGGCTCAGGCCAGCTGCAGCGGCCTGCCGCCCCGGATCAACCGACTCTGGAACTCGCCTGGTCGGCGGGCGATCTGTTTGTGCTGCCGGCTGGGCCCGATCCCTTGCTTCAGGCCCATAAAGAAAGCATTCTCTACTGGGTCCACGACGGGCCCCTGCTCAGCTACCTGGGGGTCAAGCCAAGCCAGCCCCGTTTTCGGGCCAGCCATTACCCCAGCGCCTTGCTTGAGGCCGAACTGCAGACTCTGCTCGACGACCCCAGCGCCGCCCGCAGCAACCGGTTAAGCATCCTGCTGGCCCACGAGGATCTGCCCGCTAGCCGAACGGTCAGTCATACCCTCTGGGCGATGCTCGGGGTGGTGCCTGCCGGGGCCGTCCAACCCCCGCATCGGCATCAATCCGTGGCTCTCGATCTGATCGTGGACTGCGATCCCGGCTGCTACACCCTGGCGGGCAGGGAGCTCGGCGATGACGGCACGATCCGCGATCCCCATCGCATTGACTGGCAAGCCGGCGGAGCGTTCATCACGCCTCCTGGCCATTGGCATGCCCATGTCAATGAAAGCGGTCGAATGGCCCGGCTACTGCCGATTCAGGACTCCGGACTGCACACCTACCTCAGAAGCCTCGACATCCGTTTTGCCGGGACCCACTGATATCTGCCCTTGAAAAGCAGCTATGCGGCTCAGGCCTCGCCCACCGGCACCGCCAGCCGGGCTGGTGGCAGGGTCTGACCAGCCGGGGCAAGATCTGGATGGCTGGTCTCCCATGCCGCCACCGACTGGCGGAAGCTGTCGCCATCGATAGTTTCCTCGGCGATCAGACGATCCACCAGATCATCCATCAGCTCGCGGCGTGGACCCAGAATCGCGACGGCCCGATCCAGGGACTGGCAGGCCAGCTCCCGCACCTGTTGGTCGATGCGATTTCCCGTATCGGCGGAGTAATGGGGCTGGGGTCGAAACCAGTCACGGCCAAGGAACACTTCGCCCTCATCGCTTTCCAGGGCCATGGGCCCCAGCTCGGAGAATCCATATCGGGTAACCATCTCCCGGCTGATCCGGCTGACCATTTGCAGATCACTCGTCGCCCCCTGGGTGACTTCACTGGGACCAAATACCACCATCTCGGCGGCACGGCCGCCCAGCAGCACGACCAGCTTCGCCAGCAGGTAGGCGCGGCTGATAAGGCCAGAATCCAGAATGTCCTCATCGGGCATCATCCGGGCAAAACCACCGACCCCGCCAGCGCGGGGCAGCAGGGTCACCTTATCCAGCTGGTCCGCATGGGGCACCAAGGAGGTGAGGAGGGCGTGGCCGACTTCGTGGTACGCGATCAGACGCTTTTTGGCGCTGTCCTGCAACGGGGCTGCCGTCAGCCCCATGGTGATCCTCTCGAGGGCATCACCGATGGCCAGGTTGTCAACCTGGGTGAGATGGCGCCGAGCCGTCAGGATCGCCGCTTCATTGAGCAGGTTGGCCAGGTCGGCGCCGGAAAACCCCGGGGTGCGGATCGCCCAGTCCGATAGGGAGACTTCATCGGCCAGGGGGCGGGTGCGGGCGTGGACCCCGAGGATCTGCTCACGACCGCGGCGATCGGGCAGATCAACGGTGATGCGGCGATCGAAGCGGCCGGGTCGCAGCAAGGCCGCATCGAGGACGTCGGGACGGTTGGTGGCGGCCAGCAGGATGACTCCGGAATTCTCCTCAAAGCCATCCATCTCAGTCAAGAGTTGGTTGAGGGTCTGTTCGCGCTCATCGTTGCCCCCACCAATGCCTGCGCCCCGTTGGCGGCCAACGGCATCAATCTCGTCGATGAAAATAATGCAGGGGGCTTTGGCCTTGGCCTGGCGAAACAGGTCCCTCACCCGGCTGGCGCCCACGCCGACAAACATCTCAACGAATTCCGAAGCCGCCATCGAGAAGAACGGCACACCCGCCTCGCCGGCAATCGCTCGGGCCAGCAGGGTCTTGCCTGTTCCCGGAGGGCCGATCAGCAAGACGCCTTTGGGGATCTTGGCACCGACGGATGTGAAACGTTCCGGAGATTTCAAGAAAGTGACCACCTCCTGCAGCTCCTCCTTGGCCTCAGCAATGCCGGCCACGTCCTCAAAGCGCACCTGCACACCGCCATCGGCCTGCAGGCGGGGCTGGCTGCGGCCAAAGCCGAGATGGCGGTTGGCCACCTGGGCCGAACGCCGCAGCAGCAGGGCCATGGCCGTCAGTAGCAGGGCCGCGAGCAGCAGGTTGCTTAGAAGACCAGCTACGGCGTCATCGCGGACCTCATCGCGCACGGTGAGCGGCACGCCCGCGTCCTGGGCTGTCTGCAACAGCAGCTGGTTGTCGCTGAATACCGGCACATCAGCCGAGCGCCCATTTTGGAAATAGACGGTGGCCACCCGTTGCCGGGGCATCAGCTCCAGCTCTTTCACCTTGCCTGCTTTGAGATCCTTGAGCAGTTGGCTGAAGGACGGCTTGGCCCCGTTGGCGGCGCTGCGGCTGGGGGATGCCGGCGGCGCTGGCTTGGGGCCGATCTTCTGGACTTGCCCAGGGGCCAAAACCGGAACCGCAGGTTGAGGGGCGGCGGGAGTTTCGCCAGGGGCAAGGACGGGCGGTGGGCTGCTGCTCACTGGAGATCACCACAGGAAATGATCTTAGCGATTTGACGAAAGGAGGGGCCGCATTGGAAGATCTTTGTTTGGCATAAAAGCAGTCTTATGGCCGTTCCTAAGAAGAAAACCTCTAAAGGCAAGCGCAACCAGCGCCATGCCCATTGGAAGGCCAAGGCCGGTGAGGCCGCTGCGAAGGCCCTTTCCCTCGGCAAGTCTGTGCTGAGCGGTCGGGCCCGGGGCTTCGTTTATCCAATTGCCGAGGAAGCCGAAGAGGAGTGAGCTGCCGCCAGGAATTTTCTTAAGTTCCCAGCTTGAAAGCCTCAAGCACAACCGCATAAAGCGCCCCCAGTCTGAGGTTGTCGGCAACCACCCAGGCCAGGGTCGGTTCAGCCTTCACGATCTGGGAGCGCAGGCGCACAATCGCTTCGACAATCAGCACCAAGGTCAGCACCACTACCGGCCTGCCGCCTGGAATCCTGACGATCAACACGGCCATCAGGTTCTGACTGAGGAAATAGCCCAGCAGCAGGCCGAGCAGGGCCAGGCTGCCACCGCGCCAGTTGCGCCGCACCTGGCTGAGCAGGGCCCCGGCCAGCCTGCGTTGGGCAAGTTCCAAGCGGGTTGTTTGGCGCAGCTTCCCAGTCATGGCCGCTCCAGGAGCTGGTGCAGATAGGAAAGCGTCACCCGGGTTTGATCGCAAGCCGGACCATGTCGCACCTGCACTGGCCCCCTGGCCGGCTCCAGGTTCTCGACCACGGCAGCTGCCGCCAGGAAGCCGGCCGCCGGTTCCTCTCTGGAGAGGTCACTGAGGCTGACCAGGCAAGTCAGCCCGGCCGCCGTGGCCGCCGCCAGGCCGGCAACGGAGTCTTCGAGGACAACAACTGACCCGGGGGAGGGATCCAGTTGGTCGAGGGCGAGCTGGTAGCCCTGGGGATCCGGTTTCTTGCGAGCCACATCCTCGCCACACACCCAAAAGGCAAAGGAGGCTGAGATGCTGGGAGCCAGTCCCCCCAGGAGGGCGGCCACCGCCGAACGCGAGCTGGTGGTGACAATCGCCTGGGGGATGCCGGCGGCCTCGGCCTCGGCGATCAAGGGGGCGACCCCCGGTCTCAAGGCCAGGCCGCCTTCGGCCACCAAATTCACGTAGTGCCGCTGCTTGGCGGCCATGATGGTCTCCAGGCTTTCTTGGGGCCATGGGGCCTCCCCTTGCTGGTGTCCATAGGCCGCCAGCCGTTCGCGGCCGCCGCTCACCGCCAGCAAAGCCCGATAGGTGGCCCGGTCCCAATGCCAGGGCAAGCCGGCCTCCTTGAAGGCCAGGTTGAAGCCATGGCGGTGGCCCTCGAATTCGGTTTCGGCCAAGGTGCCATCGACATCCCAGAGCAGGGCTTTCAGCCGCCGGCCCATGCCTCCTTCCCCCTGTGCTGACATCGGCAGGCTAGGGGCGACCTGGTCCGCTCCAGGTCCCAAAATGCAGAACCGTGGTCCGTCAGCGTTGCCTCCCGCCTTTGATGAACCACGCTGGGTATTGCCCATGGCCTTGCCGGCCCGATCCCTGGAGCCTGGGGCCATGGCCAATCTGCCTCCAGAGCTGCTGGCGGTCCTGCTGCGCCGTGGTGTCGAGGGTCCCGAAGCGCTGGCAGACCTTTTGGATCCACCGCCGGCCCCCGATCCCCTGCTTCATTTCGCCGATCTCAATCGGGCCTTGATGCGGCTGGAAACCGCCTGCCGCCAGGGGGAAGCGGTGGCGATCTGCGGCGATTATGACGCCGATGGCATGACCAGCACAGCCCTGCTAAGTGGGGTTCTCTCACGCCTGGGGGCCCGTCCCAAACCGGCAATACCGCGTCGCATGGAGGAGGGCTACGGCCTCAATGTGGCCATGGTCGAGCGCCTGGCGGCGGAGGGCATCGGCCTGCTGATCACGGTGGACAACGGCGTCAGCGCCCTGGCGGCCCTGGATCGCGCCGCCGAGCTGGCCCTGGAGGTGATTTTGACGGATCACCACAGCCTGCCGCCCCAATTACCCCCCCATTTGGCCCTGCTGCATCCGGCCCTGACCCCCGCCGACTCCCCGTACCGGGGGTTGGCGGGGGTGGGGCTGGCCCATGTGCTGGCCATGGCGCTCTGTCAGCGACTGGGGCGCCGGGATGGCCAAGCCATCTCCCTGAATCTGTTTTGCATCGGTACCATCGCCGACATGGCCCCCCTGACGGGGGTCAACCGCCGTTGGCTGCTCGATGGACTGCCCCGGTTGGCCGCCTCGCCCCTGCCCGGCCTGAAGGCGTTGCAGCAGTTGGCAGGACTGGGCGACCGGCCCCTGGACGCCGAGGCGGTGGCCTTTCAGCTGGCACCCCGCATCAATGCCGTGGGCCGCCTGGGGGATCCCCTGCTGGTGGTTGACCTGTTGACCACCGACGATCCGGATCAGGCCATGGATTTAGCTGTGCGCTGCGAGGCCCTCAATCGCCAACGGCGGGAACTTTGCGATGCCATTGAGGCCGAAGCCTTGGCCCTGCTGGAGGCGGACGGACCCCAATGGCCAGGTTTCCTACTGCTGGCCCAGGGCCACTGGCATCACGGCGTCATCGGCATTGTGGCCGCACGGTTGGTGGAACGTTGCGGCCGGCCGGTGGCCTTGCTGGCGGGGGAGGGGGGCGGCCTACTGCGGGCTTCGGTGCGGGCCCCCCGAGGCTTTCGCGTTGACGGGGCCCTCAGCGCTTGCGCCGATTTGCTGGAACGTTTTGGCGGCCACCCCGCTGCCGGCGGATTCACGGTGCAGGCGGCCAAGGTGCGGGAGCTGAAGGAGCGGCTGGAGGCCCTGGCCCAGGACTGGCTGGGGGAACAGGGCAGCGGTCGCAAGGTGGAGCCGGAAGCCCTGTTGCCCCTCTCCCGCATCGATCGGGACTTCGTAATGCAGTTAAAACGGCTGGAACCTTTCGGCATTGGCCATGGGGCCCCCATCTTCTGGAGCCGCCATTGCCAGATTTGCCGCTGCCGGCTGTTGCGGGGTGGCCATCTAGATCTGCAACTCGCCCAGGGAGCCCATCGGCTGCGGGCAATGGCTTGGCGCTGGCAGGGTCCGGTGCCGCCGGCAGGCTCTGTGGATGTGGCCTTTCGCCTGCGGATGGACCGCTGGCAGGGAGAAGAACGACTGCAGCTCGAGGTGGTGGGACTACGGCCCAGCAGCGGCGACACGGTCGTGCTGATGCGCCGACAACGCACCTATTGGTGCCAAAAGGAAGGGGATGGGGTACTAATTCGCAACGATGCCGGCGAGCAAATTAGATGGCACAACCACGCAAAAACAGATGACAGCCAAGCGAACGTCCAAGGGATGGACATCAGAACGTCCCACCCCTACCTGCAAGCCCTGTTCCGGGATGCGGCCGTTGCCCTGGGACTTACGGGTTGACGCCCCTCCAGGCATGCCAGGGGTTAGGGCCCAAGGATTGACGGATCTGGCCGAACTGACACTCAGAGAGCGCCGCGACGGTAGAAGAGAATGAAAATCACCGCAGGCCCAGCCAACGTGATTAGGGCCAGGGCGGCAAAATTGGAGATGAGATGGAAATCGATCGACATGAGCAGCTGCGCGATGGCCATCGAGAAATCAATCCCATGTTAGGGCTTTACCCACCCATATCAGCCATGGGCTCCCCTTGCTGTGAAACGCTGTTACAGGCATGGGCTGGCCCCATGGGTCTGGTTGGGTCCCTGCGGCAGGGGCAACCATGAGCAAGGGCTCGCTTAATTGGCAATGCATCAGTGGTTGCGGCGCCTGTTGTCGCCTCGATCCCGAACGCCGTGGCGAAGCCTTGGCAGCCCTTGATGCCGAGCAAAGAACTGCCTACCTGGATTTGGTGGCTGCCGATGGCTGGTGCCGTCATTTTGATACCGGCAACCGCCGCTGTCGCATCTACGCCGATCGGCCTGACTTCTGCCGAGTGCAGCGGTTATTGGCCCTCTTTGGCCAGGAGGCTGAGGACTTCGACAGCTTCGCCATCTCCTGTTGCCTCCAGCAAATCCGCAGCGAGGAAAGCGGCCGTGGCAGGGTAATGAAACGCTTTCTGCGCGCCATCCGCCGCCAGCCATGAGCACCCCTGAGCGCCCCAGCCACGGGCCCTTGTCTCCCGGAGATCTCCTGGGGGAGACGGCACAAGCAGGATTGTCCCCAGAAAGCAGAGCTGACCCAGACCCCGGTCCCGCCTCTGGCGACGCCAACCCCCCTGCCCCACCCTCCTCCCAGGCCTGGCTGCAGGTGTTCCTGACCACCGCCACCACCGTTTTTTTGGCCGAACTGGGCGACAAAACCCAGCTGGCCGCCTTGCTCCTTTCCGCCCAGTCCGGCCGTCCCGCCGTGGTCTTTGTTGGCGCCTCCCTGGCCTTGATCTGCTCCAGCCTGGTGGGAGTTCTTCTGGGCCGCTGGCTTTCTCGCCTGATGGCGCCCGAGCAACTGGAGCGAGCCGCCGGGGT
>CAMDWF010000044.1 GCA_945878795.1 Synechococcus sp. UW140 | reverse complement strand
CGCCTCGGTTCCGTACAGCTCAAGGAACTGCGACAATGACATTCCAGGCTGGAACTGGATCCGGTTCATTGGCATGGAATCGGTCTTGGTACGTGTGTACCAATCTAGCCTGAAGGGGCGGTCGCGGAGCTTGCTACCTAATCAAGTCGACCTAAGTCTCCGAACACAGCCCCTTCGGGTCCGCATGAATCCTGGCGCTGTTTCCAGTGGTTCAGACAATCCTGCAGGTTGTACTTCTCCTGTTCCACTTCGGCTGGCGCCTGGGTGCTGGGCGGGTCCCTGCTTCTCAAGGGGACTTTTCCGTTCTACCTTGGAGCCATCATCACGGGGGACCGCATTGGAGAGCCCTGAGCTTGACCAAGCCTTGACTACTTTCTCAGAGACTGGAAGACGCTTGAATAAGGGCGTTCACCGCCACCGCCATCAGCAGCCCCATGACAACCCATGAAGCCTTTGCCGCCATTCCTCTGGCGGCGGTTTGCTGTGACCAGACCTTCGGCAAGGACGAAGCCCGGCTGATTCGGGAGCTGTTGCTGGGCCGTACGGCCTACAAGCAGATGGAGCCATACGCCTTCGCGTTGTTGATTTCCGGTCTGCTCAAGCGTTTTCAGGAGGAGTCATGGCAAGGGCTGATCGCCAGTGCAGCCCCACTGCTCAGCCAGGAGCAGCAGGAGTTGGCATTCGCCTTGGCCTGCCAGCTGATCCACTGCGATCGGATTGTCGTTCCTCAGGAGCAACAATTCTTGGCTGTCCTGGCCCAGCAGTTGCAGTTCACCACGGCGCGTGCCGCGCAGATCCGTGAGGTTTGCGAACTGCTGAACCGCGACTTCGTAACTGAACCGGCGGGTTGAACCCAGACTCCAGCAGACGGTGTCGGCCGGTAGTCACACCTGCCTGCAGCCGCCACATCATTCGCAGGGTGAAGATCCCCTTCCCCGAGACCCGACCATCCCTGCCCTTGGCAATTGTACCAATTTGCGTGATGGAAATCGGCAGCATGATTCACTTCACAACGATTGGTCCGATACTTGGCCCGGTTAACCTGCCGGGCAGGTACTCAGCCAGGTTGGCCGCTACCCTTGTTGAGTACTGCACCCTTAACCAGCCAAACAAGAACGTGTTCTCATGGCGCTATGGATATAATCAGTTGTCCCCTATTGATTTCTGGCTAAAATTTTAGAGTATACCCACGGGTTTCTCAACTGTTATGCCGCCTGCCCCTCCTAACAAAAGAGTAGGCCTTTGATCTAATGGAGTCCCGAGCTTGCCAGTAGTTGCCCCAGCCACGGATCCTGCGGTGCGCGATCGACGTCTTTTGGACGAGCTCAAAGCGCTGCGCGTCGCCATGGAGCGTATCGAAATCGAGGAGCAGGCCACGCTCGCGGCAATTTCTCCGCACTTCCAGGCCAGTGCCACCAATCTGCTGCACTTCATCGCCTTCCACCGCAACAACCATCCCGGGCTGCAGTTGGCGATGCGAGAAGCCGGCCTTTGTTCCCTGGGTGGCTTTGATGGCCATCTGCATGCCAGCCTCTCCACCGTTATCAGGGTGCTCCAGAAACTCGAAGGCCTGCCAGCGGCACCGCCGAGACATTCGGCGGCACCAACAAGCATTGAAGCCCAGGCCCTCATGCAGGCCCATGGCGAGCGACTTCTCGGCAGATCGCTCGGAAAGGATTCAGGAACAAGGACAGCGGCAATCATGGTCACCCTGCCTGCCCTCGCCACTGAGCAAGCGAGTCTGGTCGCGGAACTGGTTGAGGCGGGCATGGACATCGCCCGCATCAATTGCGGCCACGAAGGATCCGAAGTGTGGGAAGAACTGGTGGTCCAGGTGCGATCCGCCGCCGCCGGAAGGGACGTACTCATCGCGATGGATCTGGCCGGACCCAAGATCCGTATCGGCGCCCTGCCTGCCCAGCCCGGTGTGGTGGACGCCAGGCCCGAACGCAACCGTTACGGAAAGTTGCTGCTGAGCGCCAGGATCTTGGCCGTGCCAACCGTAGGGGCTGATGTTCAGCCCGCACGCCAACGGGAAGGGGTTCAAGTGGATCTGCTGCCGATCCGCAACTAGGGCTGGCTATCGCTGACGATCGGCGATCGTCTGCGGGCCAGAGACTCTTCAGGCCGCTGGCGGGAACTCACCGTGGTGGATCGCCCTCAAGGGGGGCTGCTGCTCAGCTGCAATCAACGCTGCCATTTCACCTCTGGATTGGAGTTCCTTCAGGAAGGGGGCCCTGGCAAAATTGTCGTTGGCGATCTTCCAGCCCTGGAAGGGGAAGTGCTGCTGCGGCGCGGCGACAGATTGTGGCTTGGCTCCAGCGCCCCGGGGCAACAAGAGGGGGTGAACAGGACGGCCATCCCCTGCACCATGCCCGAGGTGCTTGCTGATTTGAAGGTGGGGGAGCGGGTGTTGTTTGATGAAGGCAGGATCGCCGGGCTGATTCGCCAGGTCTGTGTCGGGGCCGTGGAGGTGGAGATCACCGAGGCAAGGCCGAAGGACTACCGACTACTGGCCGACAAGGGGATCAACTTCCCAGACAGCAGCCTTTCGATCCCCGCCCTCACCAGCAAGGATCTAACCGATCTGGCCTTCGCGGCAGCCCATGCCGACATAGTGAGCTATTCCTTCGTCTCCCGTGCGGCCGATATCGAAGCTCTGCAGCAGGAACTCGAGAGCCAGGGCAGGGAGGATCTCGCCGTTATACTGAAAATTGAAACACGAAGAGCTTTTCTCAATCTTCCCGGGCTACTGCTGACAGCGATGCACTATCCCAGGCCCCTGGGCGTGATGATCGCGCGGGGAGACCTGGCAATCGAATGCGGCTGGGAGGAATTGGCGGAGATCCAGGAGGAAATCCTGAGGATCTGTGCTGCGGCTCACATTCCCTGCATCTGGGCCACCCAGGTCCTTGAAGAGATGGCGCGGCACGGCATGCCGACCCGAGCGGAAATCACCGATGCGGCCATGGCGGCGAGGGCCGAAGCCGTGATGCTCAACAAGGGACCCAACATCACCGCCACGGTGCGCACTCTGGGCGCCATCGTGGCGAGGTTCCATACCCGCCAGCCGGAGAGCCCCCGTCATCGGGAAGAGCTCCTCTCCTGCTTAGCCTTCCGCACCAATGGCCCAGCTTCCGAGCGCCAGCAAGTTTGATCGGAGCTGGGTGTTCCTTGATGCCAGCGAAAGGCAAGGACCCATGGGAATTTTCGACTGGATTGTGCAAGCAATGGTTGTTCATACCCCGCCACCACCCCTGTTGCCATGTCCGCTCTCGGCCGGTTGGGAACTGGTGGGCGAGGTGCGTCTGCCGCGACTTGATGGGGCTGGCCAACCCTCCGGGGGCTTCTCCGCAGCCACCTACCGCGCCGACCGGGATGAGCTCTGGCTGCTGAGTGACGCACCCCTGGGTCAGTTGGTCGGCTGGGGCGGGCTGGGCGAGCTCGGCAAGGCACCGTTGCGTCCCTTGGGGGTGGTGCATCTGCGCAGTGGCAAAAGCGCCAACCTGCCGCAGAGCATGGATGGGGAAGGCCTGGTATTGCAGGGAAAGCGGGCCTGGGTGGCGAGCGAGGGCCGTCGCAGTCCCGAGCGTCCCCCCCAGTTGTTGGGCTTCAATCGTCGCAGCGGCGAACTGGAGCTGGCTATGCCGATGCCTGCCGAGTGGCAGCCAGCTCCAGGTCAGGGACTCGCCTCCAACAGCGGACCTGAGTCACTCACCCTGGTGCAGCGCCAGGGCAAGCCAGCGGTGCTGCTGATGGCGGCCGAATCCGCCCTGCTCCAGGATCCTCCTGGCCAGGTGCGGGTGTTGGGGTGGCCCCTTGGCACCAGCACGGAGTCTGGGGTCGGCGACCCCAAACCACTGCAGCCGCTGCGACTTCCCCAGGGTGACGGCTGGGGCCTCACCGACCTACTGGCCCTGCCCGAGGCCCCCCTTGAGGCACCCCTGCTCGGGCTGCAACGAAGATTCCAGGCGCCGGATCAATGGAGCAACCAGCTTGTTTCATACCCTTTGCCGAAGCCAATAACGCCTAGGGCGAAAGCTGCTCCCCTGAGCCCGCTGATGATATGGGACCTCAAGGCAATCGGCCTGTCGTCGGACAATTGGGAAGCAATCACTCCTGGCCCTCCGCTTGAGGATGGGCGCCCCACCCTGTTGCTTGCCTCTGACGACAACTTCAGCCCTTTTCAGGCCAACCACCTGGCCCGGCTGGCGCCCCGACGCAGTGCCGCTTGCCGGCCGTGGGGACGGACCCATTCAAGCACCGAATCTATTAAACCGGCCCAAGGAGCTCAGTCACTCAGCACACCGCGGTAAGAATCCTCCTCAAGCTGCTTCCGCAAGCCCATGATTCGATGCTTGGTTCGATCGTGCTGAGCAACCCAGAAGATGGGAACCAAAAGCAAGGAGAGCCCGAAGGAAGGCACCGCCAACAAGAAGCTGAGCGCAATGCACAGATCGGGTGACAAGTAGGCCGGCGCAGGAACGGCATCGTTTAGGCCAAGGGCAAGGGCGCGATCAACGATGAATTGATCTTCGGCAGGGAGAAATCGCATCACTGCTAGGCAAAACGTAGATTAATCTTGCACCTGCAGGTTAAAGATGGCTTAGGTTCAAGCGTTCTACATCACCCCATGGGGTGTCCCAGCGCACCATCGGCCTGGAGGTAATATGGAATAATTGCTCGGGTAACTTAAAGGGGAAAAGGCGACTCAGAACGAGCGGAATTGAGGCTGCTTGTTGGCATCAAAACTCCGCCGCAGCGCCTCTCCGATGCTGAGGCCGACCGGCAGATCACCCGAGAAGGCACTTCCGGTGACTCGTTTATAAAGTTTCGATTCAACCAGTTGATAGGTGCTGGCCGGCAGGGGAACATCTCCTGTCTTGCCAACAAGTCGCAGGCCATTGCGAACAGTAAATGTTGTGAACCTTTGCAGATCAGGCCTGCTAGCGAGAGCCTTGTCGTTGATGTAGATAAATAATGGCCGCGAAAGTGGCTGATAGCGCCCTGCCTGAACATTGGCAACCGATGGAATCACGGTGCCTGTTGACGTAACAATCCCAAGAGCCCTCAACTTGCCTTGATTGGCTTTGTAGTAGCTGAGGCCAAAATAGCCGATGGCGTTAGGATTTTGAGCCACACACCTGACAATAACATTATCATCTTCGCTAGAGGTATAATCTCGCCGCGAATTTTCAGCATTACTATTGATGGCTTTATTGAAATAATCATAGGTTCCCGAGTCCTTGCCAGGACCGCAGAGCTTGATGGGCCGATCAGGCCAGTCGAGGTTCACTTCTTTCCAGCGGTCGATCTTTCCCTCAGCCTGCTGCCCCCAGAGCCGGGACAATTCCTTGGTGCTGATCTGCTTGGCCCAGGTATTGGCGGGATTCACCACGATGGTGAGGGCATCGAAAGCAATCGGTAGCTCGATGAAATTGATTCGGTTGCTGGAGCAGGCTTTGAGCTCCTTGCTGTTGATCGGCCGCGAGGCATTAACTATCTCCAGCTGGCCGTTACAGAACCGCCTGAATCCATCGCTGGTCCCTGTCTCTTTGAGATCAATTTTTGTGCTGTTTCCTGCCTCGCGGAAAGCTCTTAACGCCTCCTCCATGATCGGGAACACCGTGCTGGAGCCACCGATTCTGATGCTGGCAGCATTGCTGCCAGCGCCTTGGGCAAGAGAATCAGCGTGGGCTAGCGGCGAAGTGGCCAGGACGGCGGTGAATGCCGCCGCGATCTGAATCGAGAGGAGCGGGAGCTTAGGCAAACAGGACAATGCCATGACAATAGGCTCAAGGACAGGGAAGGAAGGGGAGGAAAGGAAAGGAAATTCGACCGATCAAGGTTAATTGATGGATCCTGGGCCGTTTGTTAGTTTTGTCATGGTTCTTGACCACATCAACAATGATCAAAGAACCTAGCGGCAGAATCAACGACCACCCACTTGCGTTTTAATCTTCTGCAGACGCTGCTCTAGATCATGCAGCATCTCCAAGCTAAACATCGGCAATTCCTGCAGGGCAAACAAGAATTCGGCGCGGTTCATCTCCAGCAACTCACTGTCGCAAAGGGCCACGGCAGTGCCGAAGCGACGATGCTCTGGATCCACCAGGGCTCCAATACCAAAAGAACTACCTGGTGCGATTGTTTCCACGCCATCATCACCCCAATTGAGCTGCACTTCTCCAGATACTAGGCTGTAAAGCTTGCCTCTAAGCTCTCCCTTGCGAAAAATAATGTCGCCTTGTTTGACCGAGCTAAGGTCACGTTTACCGGCCAAAGCCCTGATGGTACTCATCTCAAGATTGTCGTTAATGTTCATATTGAAATGGCAGTGGGCTTGAAGGGAAGGGAACAGCAGAAGCTGGAGGGCACGGAGCGCTAGTTGAAATTGTGTTTACATTGTCGTGGATGGCCTAATTACAATATGATAAGCCCTTCGGGCCATGGTGCCAACGCCGATGCGCTTGCCGGCCGGCCCTCTCATTACAGGCTTGGTCACGCCACCTCAAGCTCCCGGTCCCGCTGGCGACGCCGGTTTGCCGTCCAACCGCTGCAGCTGCGGGTGAGGTGCTCGCCATGGGCGATCAGGGCTTGATGCAGATGGCAGGTGAGCAGCGGGATGCCGTTGGCCCCCGGGTGGTGGCGAAAGAAATGGCAGGTCATGCAGACCTGATGACTGCGGCTGGTGTGGAGCACCTCCTGATCGAGCCACGGCCAGTCCCCAATAGCTTCAAGGCGGGAGGGCTGCAGCCGGCAGATGTTGAATGGCACCACGGCGACTTTGCGGGCGGCCACACTTAGCAGGGGCTTGGGGATTTTGTCGTCTCTGCCCGATGCTTGATGCGGTTCCGTCGCTGCGGTTCTCTCGATGCAGTTGCCTCAATGCAGGGAGTCAACACCAAGATGGCGAGCAGGTGGAGTTTCTCTTAACCCAGACACAGCAGATTGGTTCAAGCCTCCGGACCAAGGCCATGAGCAGCACCTTCACCGACACCCCAGACCTGTCACGCCCCGCCAGCTCAGGGGATCTGCAGCGGACCGGTCTCGCTGCCAACGATTTATACGAGGGCATCGCCGAGCACCTCTTCTTTAGCCTCGGCCGCCGGGTGGAGAGCGCGAGTCCCTACGACTACTACCTGGCCCTCAGTTATGCCGTAAGGGATCGGCTGATGAGCCGACAGCTGGCCACCCAGGATGCCCTCCGGGCGCACCAGAGGCCTCGAGCGGTGGCATACCTCTCGGCGGAGTTCCTGATCGGCCCCCAGCTGGGCAACAACCTGTTAATGCTCGGCATCGAGGCGGAGGCTGCCGCAGCCCTGCAGCGCTTCGGCATCAATGACATTGAACAGATCCTCGCCCTTGAGGAGGAGCCGGGACTGGGCAACGGCGGCCTCGGCCGCCTGGCCGCTTGCTTCCTTGAATCCCTTGCCACTCTTGAGATCCCGGCGACCGGTTACGGCATCCGCTACGAATTCGGCATCTTCGACCAGGCGATCCGGGACGGCTGGCAGGTGGAGATCACCGACAAGTGGCTCAAGGGCGGTTGGCCCTGGGAGCTGGTGCAGCCGTCCATGGGCTGCCGGGTCGGCTTCGGGGGCCACACGGAGGTATGGCACGACGACCAAGGCCACCACCGGGTGCGCTGGATTCCCTCCGAACAGGCCATCGGCATCCCCCATGATGTGCCGGTGCTCGGCTATCGCGTCAACACCTGCAACCGGCTGCGGCTGTGGAAGGCGGAGGCGGCCGAGGCGTTTGATTTTCATGCCTTCAACAGCGGCGATTTCTATGGCGCCGTGGAGCAGAAGGTGATCAGTGAGACCCTCTCCAAGGTGCTCTACCCCAACGACGGCAACGATGCCGGCCGCAGGCTGCGACTGATGCAGCAGTTCTTCTTCGTGAGCTGCTCGCTGCAGGACATGCTGCGCAATCTGCGCAATCGTGACATCGCTGTTCAGGAGTTTGCGACCCACTGGGCGGTGCAGCTCAATGACACCCATCCAGCCATCGCCGTGGCCGAACTGATGCGGCTGCTGCTGGATGAGCATCAGCTCGAATGGGATCAGGCCTGGGACATCACCTGCCGCTCGATTGCTTACACCAATCACACCCTGCTCCCCGAAGCGCTCGAGACCTGGGATCTGGGCCTGTTCGCCTCCCTGCTGCCACGCCATCTCGAATTGATCTATGAGATCAATGCCCGCTTCCTGCAACAGGTGCGGATTCGGTTCCCCGGCGATGGCGAGCTGCTCGCCCGGGTATCGATCATTGCCGAACAGGGCGGCAAAGCTGTGCGCATGGCCAATCTCGCCACCGTCGCCGCCCATCACGTCAATGGGGTGGCGGCCCTGCACAGTGATCTAGTCCGGACGGATCTGCTGGCCGATTTCGCCCGGCTCCAACCGGAGCGGTTCACCAATGTCACCAACGGCGTCACGCCCCGCCGCTGGGTGGCCCTGGCCAACCCTGCGCTGAACGAGTTATTGCGGGAGACGATCGGCCCGGACTGGCCCGCCCGCGAGCAGGAATGGCCGCGGCTTGAAGCCCTCCAAGCCGACCCGGCCTTTCTGGCCCGCTGGGAGGCCAGCAAGCTCGAGGCCAAGCGCCGGCTGGCCGCCCTCATCGCCGATCGCACCGAACAGTTGGTGGATCCAACCAGCCTCTTTGACGTGCAAGTGAAACGCATCCACGAGTACAAGCGTCAGCACCTCAATGCCCTGCATCTCGTCGTCCAGTATCTGCGCATCAAGCAAGGCGACACTACGGGAATGGTACCCCGCAGCGTCATTTTCGGCGGCAAAGCAGCCCCCGGCTATTACATGGCCAAGCTGATCATTCGCTTCATCAATGGGATCGCCGAGGTGATCAATAGCGACCCAGATTGCAAAGGCCTGCTTAAGGTGATTTTCTTGCCGGATTACAATGTCAAGGTTGGCGAGAAAGTGTACCCTGCCGCCGATCTTTCCGAGCAGATCTCCACGGCCGGCCTGGAGGCCTCCGGCACCGGCAACATGAAGTTCAGCATGAATGGGGCCCTAACCATCGGCACCCTGGATGGGGCGAATGTGGAGATCCGCCAGCAGGTTGGGGCCGACAACTTCTTTCTCTTTGGCAAAACAGTCGAGGAGATCCGCCAGCTTCGCGGCCAGTACCGTCCCTGGGAATGGCTGGAGCGCCTTCCCGCCCTGCAGGAGGCCTTCGCCCTGATTGAACAGGGTCATTTCAGCGGCGGGGAGCGGGATCTGTTCCGACCCCTGCTGGACAAACTGCGGGGCCAAGATCCGTTCTTTGTGCTGGCCGATTTTGACGACTACATGCAGGCCCAGAGCCGGGTCGACGCAGTCTGGCTCGATCGCCGGCGCTGGACGACGATGTCCCTGCTCAACACCGCGCGCAGTGGCTTTTTCTCCTCGGACCGCGCCATCCGGGACTACGCCAGCTCCATCTGGAATGTCCACCCCCTAACTCCCTAGATGACCAGCGGCAACGCCTGAACGCCCATCTCCAGTATCTCCCAAACATTATCTCCCAGATAAGTCACCACAATGCAAAACGGCCAGCAATCTCCAGGTGAAGTGTTTCTGATTCGCCACGGCGAGACTGAATGGAGCCTCTCGGGTCAGCACACCGGCAGCACCGATATCCCCCTCACCGACCATGGCGAAGCAGCTGCCCGCCTGCTCGCCCCGGTGTTGGCGGAGCGCGACTTTTCCCTGGTGCTTTGCAGCCCCCTGCAGCGGGCCCGCCGCACCTGCGAACTGGCTGGCCTGGGTGATCAAGCCAGCATCGATCCTGATCTGGCCGAGTGGAATTACGGCAGCTACGAAGGCCTGACGCCCGCGGCGATTCACGGGCAGCACCCCGGTTGGCTGGTGTTTCGCGATGGCTGTCCAGAAGGGGAAAGCCCCGCCGAGGTGGGTGAACGGGTGGATCGCGTCATCCGTCGGGTGCGGCAGAACGGCGGCAGGGTGGCATTGTTCGCCCATGGCCACGTGTTCCGGGTGTTCGTGGCCCGCTGGATCGAGCTATCGCCCAGCCACGGAGCCCATTTCCTGCTCGATACCTCCACCCTCACAATCCTTTCCTATTACCGGGGTATGCCGGCAGTGAAGTGCTGGAACGCACCCCTGGTTGCGTGAGCCTGATTCCCCAGGGCCGGCCGCCCTACTGCCGGTCCCAATCGAGATCAAGCTTTACCGAGCCGCCGCTGGGCAACAGGAAGGTGCGGCAGACCAGATTCTCGTAGATGGGCTCCTGACCCTGAAAGCGCAGCACCAGGAACTTGAAGCGAATCGGCTTTCCAGCCGATTCATCAAAACCCACTTCGGCGAACCAGACGTCCCCGTTGATGAATTCCAGATGGGGGCACTTGTCCACATCCCAGGCCCCAAGTTCAGGGGCATCACCGCAGACGGCCATCACTTCGCCAGGACGGGTGACATAGTCATTAATTTGAAACTTGACCACCGTGGTGGCCCTTAATGGTTCTCCCTGTACCGCCAGGACAACAGCGCCCTTGGCAGGAATGGAGAGTGTCCGGATCGCCCCTTCAGCCACCACGAAGCTTTCACCCGTGAGCAGGCAGCTGTGGGGCCCTTCGGGAAGCCCAGTATTTTCAATAGCGCAGCAAGTGTTTTCACCCTTGTTGACAACCACGAACACCCGGTTGTCGCGATATTCGCGAGTGTAGGCATAGATCGATTCCGAGATGTACTTCTGGCCGTGCCGCCCGTAGGCAAGGGCACGATTGGTTTTTCGCACCAGGGCCAGACGGCGGATGATATCAGAAAGTCTTGAATCCGTTTCCCAAGACTCCACCATCGGGCGGTTATAGGGATCATTGCCGCCATCGGTATCGTTCACCAGATACTGTTCGGTTCCATAGAAAAGGCAGGGAATACCGCGCAGCGTTAGCAGCAGCACCGTGGCTAGCTCCAGATCCCCGTGGCTGGAACAGATGGAGAGAAAGCGGGGCATGTCGTGGTTCTCGATGAAGGTAACCAGCGTGGTGGAGCGCCGATACACCGGATCCATCGCCAACACCCTCTCGATCAGGTGGAAGTCACCTGGCTCTTGGCCGCTGAAGGCAGAGCGGATCGCCCCGGCAAGAGCGAAGTCGAGCACCGACACTCCCGAGTCGTTGGCATAGTGCAGATAACGCCCATCCCAGGGCGAACCGAAGCCATACTCCCCGAACAGGAACGTTTCGGGCTTGCTGGCCTGAATGTCGGCCACGAATTCCTGCCAGAACCACACCGGCATGTGTTTTAGGGTATCGATGCGTAAGGCATCGAAGCCAAGG
>CAMDWF010000043.1 GCA_945878795.1 Synechococcus sp. UW140 | reverse complement strand
GTCACGGTGGCAATGCTGCAGGTTTTGCCGCCATCCGCACTGGCAAAAAGCTCAAGGTAGGGCTCACTGGCAATCCGATTGTCGGGCATCGCTGAGCAGTAGGCCTGGCCGCGGCGAATGTGCTCTTCCTTCGATGTTGTCCATGCTGTCAGGGCTGGGTCAATTCGGCGGCGGTCTGGGAAAAGGGACAGCCATGCCAGCCCCCACTGCGTTGGGCGGCGGACACCTCATAGATCCCCCTGCGCATCTGCAGGATGGGATCGTCGGTGGCTTCGATGCCGTCGGTGAGCACGGTGGGGTCGTGATTCATCACCGGATCGCCGATTTCGGCTTCGGTGATTGGCGCCACCACGGTCAGGCGGCCGATTTTCACCCGGCTGCGGCCTGCGGGCCAGAGGGCGGTGGCGTCGTTGATGGGGTCTCCGGGTTCGGCCAATTCCAGTTCCATGTCGAACGACACTGGCGCCCCCCCCAGGCGCTCGCTCAGTTCCTGAAAAAGCAGTTCGGTGTCGGCTGCGGAGAGTTCTTCCACGGGGCGTCCCAGGATTCCTGCCACGGGTTCGAAATGGATGCGGGCGAGGGTGGCCCGGTCATCGCTAGTCAGAAAGCGAAAGGCGTGCACCGCATGGAAGGCCGTGTGGGCGAAGCTGACGGGACCTGGGGATTCGCGCCGTAGCTTGAGGACAGCGGCTGTGTTGGGATTGGCGGCCACAAACTGTTGCAGGCCGGCTTTGTTCATGCCCGCCCCAGGGGTTTCGGGACGGCCGGCATCCAGCATTCCCTGGAGTTGGCTTAAGCTGTTGACAACAAAAAGCTTTTGGCTCAGGGTGACGATATTGGTTACACGACCGTTGGGAAGATAAAAGCGAATGGCCATTCCCACCGTATTGCCAAAGTGGGCGAAAGGATCCCCACCGCCTTTGGAGAACCTTATCGTGACGGGAATCTTGTCTCCCTGAAGATAGATGGCTCTGCTGATTTTCTGAGCTTCTTGATTGGCTTGAAACCAGCCGCAGTAGAGTCGGCAGTCAGCGTGGAGTGCCCGATATCCAGCAAAGTTTCCCAGCACATCGCGAATCTTGTCGACGATTTCTTCGGAGCTGGCGTACTGGTTAATCATCGTGGTCGGGCCAGGGTGGAGGTTGGAGACATGGAGCGGTTGGGGGATTCAACTGGTGATCCAGATGCCCAGGCCAGGGCGCTGAAATCAACGCTCGAATATCAGTGTAGACAGTGGATAGGGCCATTAATCGACCCTTCACGTTCTGTTTTATTTTCCGTTTCATTTCTTCAGCTTTGCCGGCCTTGATGCCATGGTTCTTGTTGGTCTGGATTGATCTTTTCATCGCGATTTGATCGCGCATAATAGCCATGGACGAGGTGCTTGAGCTTCCGGATATTCAGGGAACGGTTCTGCGGGGTCGTCCCAATCCGTATTTTGGCGTTTATTTAGTTTTCCGTATTGAAGATCCTTCTGATGCAGCGACGTTGATTGAACGTCTGATCCCCCATCTCACCTCCGCGGCCGATTGGGAGCATCCGGCCGAAGAGGCCTGGATCAACATCGTCTTCAGCCATGAAGGCCTGCGCGTGTTGGGGCTGGATCCGGCCATCTTGGGGGCCTTTCCAAGAGAGCTGCAGCAGGGTATGGCAGCCCGTAGCGCATTGCTGGGCGATGTGGGCCGCAGCGCTCCGGACCATTGGGTGATGCCCCATGCCCTCAAGGGTTTCCATCTGGCTCTGCACGTGATGGCGGCTTCGCCCGAGTTGCGGGACCAGAAGGTGGCCCTGGGTGAGGCGGAGGTCGCCCAATCGAAAGGCGTGACGCTTCTCTATCGACTGGAGGTGGGGATGCCGCCGACAAAACGCGAACATTTTGGATTTGTCGATGGTCTTACCCGTCCGTACATACAGGGTCAAGGGGGTGAACCCTTGCCGGGCCAGACCGTGAGTGCCCCGGGGGAATTCGTGTTGGGCTATCGGAATGCGAAGGGTGAACGGGCCGAGGGGCCAGGGCCGGAGGAGTTTTGGCGCAATGGCACCTATGTGTCCTTGCGAATGCTTTATCAAGATGTGGCTTTATTCCGGAAATTTCTCCACGATCATGCTGATGATTCCTATGCCCAGGAGCTTCTGGCGGCCCAGATGATGGGTCGTTGGCGTAGTGGCTGCCCCCTGCATAAGTCTCCGACTGAAGATCGCCCTGAATTGGCGATAGATCCGATGCAGAATAATAATTTTTCCTACTACGATAGCGATCCTGAGGGCCACATCACGCCGCTCGGATCCCATATTCGCCGCGCCAATCCCCGCGATGGCCTCAAGGATTCAATTGCCGATCCCAAGTTGCATTTGCTCCTGCGTCGTGGCTCGGCCTACGGGCCGGTTCTGCCAGAGGGGGTGATGGAAGATGATGGCATTGATCGTGGGCTGGTGCTGGCGGTGATCAATGCCTATCCCGCGCGGCAATTTGAATTTGTTCAGTCCCAGTGGATCAATGACGGTGATTTCATCTCCCAGGGAGAACGCACGGATCCAATCATCGGTCGACGCGACCGGGCCGATGACTTTTTGGTTTACCAGCCTCGACGTAAGCGGATTTGTGGCCTGGCGGAATTCACTCTTACCCGCGGTGGCGAACATCTTTTCCTGCCGGGTCTCGGGGGACTTCGTTGGCTTGTGGGACACCTGCGCTCCCGGCTTGGATCTTAGGGAGTGACCGCCTTAGGCTTGGCCCATGCCCATCCCCTCCTGGCCCCCCCTGGCCCACCGTCAGCGGTTGCCGGAATTGATGGACCAGCCCGGTCTCGATCCTGAACTGCACGCCCAGGCCCTGGTGGGCCTGAGGCGCATCAATGCGGTCAGCTTCAGTGCCGCCAGCCTGTTCGCGCCGATTCGCGCCCTGGCCCGCAGCCTGCCCCCGGAGGCAGCCCCCCTGCGGTTGCTGGACGTGGCCTGCGGCGGCGGCGATAACGCCCTGGACCTGGCGGCCCTGGCCCAGCGCCAGGGCCTGGCCCTGGCCGTGGAAGGCTGTGACATCAGCCCCCAGGCCGTCGTTTTGTCCCAGGCCAGGGCCCGCGAGCGGGGCCTGGAGGCCTCCTTCTTTGTCGCTGACGTTCTTGCCGATACCCTGCCCGACCGTTTTGACATCATTGTTTCGTCGCTGTTTCTGCATCACCTCGATACGGCCGACGCCGAAACCCTGTTGGGCCGCCTCGCCGCCAGCAGCCGCCGGCTGCTGTTGATCAGCGATCTGCTGCGCACCCCCCTGGGCTACGGCCTGGCCTGGGCCGGCACCCGGTTGCTTTCGCGCTCGCCGATTGTCCACATCGATGGCCTGTTGTCGGTGCGTGGGGCCTTTCAGCTGGCCGAGGTGGCGGCCATGGCCGAACGGGCCGGCCTCCAGGGTGTCGATCTGCGCCGTTGCTGGCCCGAGCGGTACCTGTTGCGTTGGTCACCTCCGCCAGCTGTCCCGCCCCCAGCCGTCCCTACCCCAGCGGGTCCCCGTGCTTGATCCCTTGCCGACCGGTCGCTGGCCCGTGGTTGTGGTCGGGGCCGGTCCCGCCGGCGCCCTGGCCGCCCTGGGGCTCGCCCGCCAGGGGGTGCCTGTGCTGTTGGTCGAGCGGCGCCGCTTCCCCCGCTGGAAGGTCTGCGGCGCCTGCCTCAGTGGCCAGGCCCTCGCTGCCCTGGAGCAGGCCGGCCAGACCCCCCTGCTCGATCAGCTCGGCGCCCGACAGCTGCGGTCCGTGCAGCTGGGCCTGCAGGGGGCCCGGACGGAGTTGGCCCTGCCGGCCGGGCGGGTCCTCTCGCGGTTGGCGCTGGATCAGGGGCTGGTGGCGGCCGCCGTAGCCGCTGGAGCCACGTTGGTGCCCGAGACGATGGCCGAACTGGGGCCCGCCGCTGCGGGGGCCCGTGCGGTGCAGCTTCGCCGCGGCAGGGAGTCCGCCACGGTGCAAGCCCAACTGGTGCTGGTGGCCGCAGGGCTGGCCCATCGCTGCCTGCGGCAGCTGCCCGAAGTGGGCACCCGCATCCAACCGGGATCCCGCATCGGCGCCGGCTGCTTCCTGCCTGCCCCCAACCACGGCCCCCAGGACCCGGCGATCGCGGCCTATGGCGATGGCCGGCTCCACATGGCCATCGGCCGCCACGGCTACGTCGGGTTGGTGCGCCTTGAGGATGGAGCCCTCAATGTGGCCGCCGCCTTTGATGGCGCGGCCCTGGCCGCTGCCGGCGGGCCTGCCGCTGCGGCCAGCCAGGTGCTGAGCGAAGCCGGCTTCGACCCCTTGCCCGCCCTTGCCCCGGCCGCCTGGCAGCGCACCCCCGCCCTCACCCGCAGCAGCAACCCCCTGGCGGGCTATCGCTATCTGCTGCTGGGCGATGCCGCTGGCTACGTCGAACCGTTCACGGGCGAGGGCATGGGCTGGGCCCTGATGGCGGCCCTGAGCAGCACCCCCCTGGCCCTCGCCGCCCTGGACAACGGTTGGGACGACCAACTTGCGCGGGATTGGAGCAAATCTCAGACCGCCCTGATGGCCCGCCGCCAGCGGCTTTGCCAGGCCCTGGCCCTGGTGCTGCGCCGGCCCTGGAGCAGCCGTTTTGTCTTTGACGCCCTGCGCCGCTGGCCCAGCCTGGCCGATCCCCTGCTGGCGGCCCTGCACCGGCCCAACTTGCACGGGTCCGCCCTGCCAGGGCCCGCCCAGGCGCCGCTATCGACCCCATGCCCGTGAACCTGCTGGGGATCGGCACCGCCCTGCCCTCCCATCGCCTCAGCCAAACCGAATCGGCCGCCATGGCCCAGCGCCTCTCGGCCAGCAATGGCGCCCAGGCCACCCTGCTGCGGCGCTTGCAGCGCCGTTCCGGCGTCGCCTTCCGCCACAGCGTGCTCTTGGCGGACGCCGATGGCACGCTGCCTGATCGCCTGCCCTTTTACACAGACGCCAACCCCACCACCGCCGAGCGCATGGCCCGCTTCGCCGTCGAGGCCGGTCCCCTGGCCCTGATGGCCAGCAGTGCGGCCCTTGCCGCCGCCGCCGTCGATCCGGCTGCGATCACCCACCTGGTGACGGTGTGCTGCACCGGCTTCCAGGCCCCCGGCTTCGACCTGGAGCTGATCCAGGGGCTGCCGTTGGATCCCAATGTGGCCCGCACCCAGGTGGGTTTCATGGGCTGCCACGGGGCCCTCAACGGCCTGCGCGTCGCCCACGCCTTTGCCCAGGCCGATGCCGGCGCCAGGGTGCTGCTCTGCGCCCTCGAACTCTGCAGCCTGCACCAACAGCTGGGATGGCACCCCGAGCGGGTGGTGGCCAATGCCCTGTTTGCCGATGGCGCCGCCGCCACGGTGTTGGCCGCCGCTGACCCGCCCGCTGCAGGGGCGGAGTCGGGGGCTGGCGCTGGAGCGTGGCCGGAGCAGGGGCCGCTGCCGGTCTTTCCTCTCTGGCAGCTCCTGGCTTCCGGTTCGACGGTGCTGCCGGATAGCGCCGATGCCATGGCCTGGACGATTGGCGATCACGGCTTCGAAATGGGGCTTTCGCCGCGGGTTCCGGCCCTGATTGCCGCCCGCTTGGCCCCCTGGCTGGATGGTTGGCTGGCCGCCTGGGGGCTCGATCGGGCGGCCATTGGCTCCTGGGCCCTGCATCCGGGCGGGCCCCGCCTGCTGGAGGCGGTCCGCGATTGTCTCGACCTGCCCGCCAGCGCCATCGAACCCTCCACCGCGGTGCTGCGGGAGTGCGGCAACATGTCGTCTGCCACGGTCCTGTTCATTCTCGATCGTCTGCAACGGGCCGGGGCGCCCCTGCCTTGCGTGGCTTTGGCCTTCGGCCCGGGCCTCTGCGTCGAGGCCGCCCTGCTGGGCTGAGGGGCAGGGGCCCCGGGGAGCCATGGCACCATGCAGCCCCCTGCGTTGCGGCCGCCATGGTCGATCCCGCCTTGGATCCCCAGGCCCAGTTGGTGACGATCGCCGGCGCTTTCGCCCTGCCGGCCCCCGTATCCAGGGTGGCGCCCCTTGGCAACGGCAATGTCAATGCCACCTATCTGGTGGAGTTGGCCGGCGATGAGCCTCGGCGTTATGTGCTGCAGAAACTCAATACCCAGGTCTTTGCCCAGCCGCAGTCGCTGATGGCCAACCTGGCCGAGGTGAGCGCCCATGTGACCCGCCGCCTGGCCCAGACGCCAGATGCCCCTGATGCGGGCCGCGGCTGGGAGATGCCCCAGGTGATAGCCGCCGCCAGCGGTGAGCAGACCTGGGTGGAGACGGACGATGGCTTCTGGCGGCTGATCAGCTTCATCGAGGACACCGTCTGCCATGACACGCTCGATGCCGTAGAGCAGGCCCTGGAGCTGGGCTACGGCCTCGGACGCTTCCATGCCCTGATCAGCGACCTCCCCCCCGAGCTGCTGGCCGACACCCTGCCCGGCTTCCATGTCACCCCCACCTATCTGCAGGCCTATGACGCTGTCCTGAGCGGCAGCGATCGCGCCAACGAGCCGGCCGTTGGCGATTGTCGGTCTTTCGTGGCGGCCCGGCGCTCTTTTGCATCGGTGCTGGAGGACGCCCGGGCGGCGGGGGTGTTGGTGCCCCGCCCGATCCATGGCGATCCCAAGGTCAACAATGTGTTGCTGGATCGAGCCAGCGGCCGGGCCATCGCCCTGGTCGATCTCGATACGGTCAAGCCGGGATTGGTCCATTACGACCTCGGCGACTGCCTGCGATCGGGGTGCAACCGCCTCGGCGAGGAAACCGACGACCTGGATCAGGTGGACTTCGATCTCGATTTTTGCGAGGCGATTTTGACAGGCTATGGCGCTGCGGCCCGCCAAGTGCTCAGCGATGCCGATATCGACCATCTCTATGACGCGATCCGACTGATCAGCTTCGAGTTGGGATTGCGCTTCCTCAGCGATTACCTCGCCGGTGATGTCTATTTCCGGGTCACCCATCCGCAACAGAATCTACAACGGGCCCGGGTGCAATTCCGACTCACCGAAGACATCGAAGCCAAGGAGGATGCGATTCGCGCCATCATCGAACGCCTGCGCTGAGACCCCACCATGCTCGCCCTGGAACCCTTCGGGGGCCTGCCCCATCCCCCCGATTTGACCGTCTCCGGCCAGGCCCGTCGTCTTGGCGGGCGCCAAGCCGGCCACCAAGCCGGCCGCCTGGAGCTGGTCTGGCGTCTGACCGGCGATCTGGATGCCCTCGTATTGCCCGATGCCAGCCCATCCCGCCGCCGCTGCGATGGCCTCTGGCAGACCACCTGCCTGGAGGCCTTCTGGGGCTTTGCCGGCCAGGATGCCTACTGGGAACTGAACCTGGCCCCCAGCGGCGACTGGAACCTCTATCGCCTCAGCCACTACCGGGGGCCGCTGGTTCCTGTGGCCCTGGCGGCGGCGCCACCCTGGCAAGTGCGGCGGACGGCAGGGGAGTTGGAGGTGGCGGTGGAGCTGGATCTCAGCGAGGTGGCCGGTGCGGAAGACCCCGCGGTGGCAACTCTTCCCCTGGAGATCAGCCTGACGGCGGTGATCGAGCAGGTGGGCCAGGGGGTCAGCTACTGGGCCTTAGCCCATACCGGGGCGGAGCCTGATTTCCATCGGCGCGATAGTTTTCGGTTGGGGCCGATAAATCACGTGCCATACGTACCGCACCGAGGAGATGCAGCTCGATGAACAGCTCTGAGTTCGATCGTCGCTTTGAAGATGGGGAGTCCGTGATCGATGCGCTCGATCAGTCCGCAGCACTCCGCCCCACGGCTGGATCAGAAGCGCGTCAACGTCGACTTTCCGTTCTGGATGGTCGAGCAACTCGACCTGGAGGCGTTCCGGCTGGGGGTGACGCGCCAGTCGATCATCAAGGTCTGGCTGGCGGAACGCCTTGAGCGCCGCAGACATGTGCACATTGTAGATACATCAGAGTGTGATCTTCATACACTCCACTCGGGTTGACGTTCAAGATCAGAATCGGACCAATATCTCTGCATTAGAAGGAACCTAGGCTTGCGTATTTGCATTTTTATATTGGCTTTTACCTACCCTAATCGTGAAGACTCGGAAGCAATATGTCCAGCGAGAGAGGAGATAAAGGTTTTGAGGCTAGTCATGTGGGAAATCTCTGAAAATTCGCCTGTCGATGCAGCCTCACGTGGAGAGGTGAGAAGACAAGCCGAGCTGTATAAACCTTCCTTCACCAGCTTTTGGCACAAAAGATCATATCTAATTAGGTATGATGCACCTTGAAATTCGGGCAAAACAGCAAAATGTGGAGAGGCATCACGTACGGCCTTCCGAGATTTAGGAGAGTCTTCAACCATCATAAGCCAGCCGATAACTGGCCTTGGTTGGTTGCCAATGGCTCCTTCTCTATAGGCGGTCCAAAAATCATGCGCAGTTCCTATGGCTTCTTCCGTACGGTTATTGAAGTTATTCCCAAATGAACCAACTTGGCTCTTTAGTTCGACAGCAGCGATAAGCTCTCCTCGGTGGATAACTAGAATATCCCAAAGCTTAGTTGGTCGAAAATATCCTGGCAAAGTCAACATCGCTCGATTTGTATGGATCTCTGCGTGAGGAAGACCATTCGAGCGAACGATGTCTACTATCAGAGACAAAAAACCATTCATGTTTTTACCTGATGTGACTCCTGATCGTTCCCCCTGATCTGCTTTGCCGGTTGCGAGTTGTCTTTCCTTGGAGGCTTCACGATTGCCCCAGAACTCCTTTACGGCCTTATGTGCTTTGTGCTTATAGTTACAGAGATCTAGCGTCATTAAATTGTTGATTCATGGAGGGTAATAAGATCATCAATATCGAGATCGTAAACTTTGCAGACCGCCTCGTTGCATGCATCTACATCTCTAGTAGCAGCAGCATCACGAAGATCAGATCTGTTCGTTTCAGAGATCTCATCCCAAGCAGGCACGCGAATGCGCCTTAGATACTGAGCTTGAAAACGCATGAATCCCCCTCTCATTTTTGTTGAGTATATCGAGACAAAAGCGCGTGACAGAGAAGACATAAGAATAGCCTGCAGGCATCGAAGATCCCAATGAGAAGAGATCACGTAGTATAGGTTGTGGTGTGGATAATAAAGACCGGAATCGTAGACAATGTGCGAATCCCCTTTGATGTCTGGGATAAGAAGCTTTGGAGTGGCTAGTAAAGAAGGAGTAATCCGATCAATGGTTCGATACCAGCTCTTCGGACTTTTCTGAGCACAATGACGAGAAGAGATAATCTCCTTGCGATCTTCTAGATATTTTTTAAGTTTGGGATAAGCTGCGAGATCCACTAATCCACCGCTATCACAAAAGGGATTGATGATTCCCTTTCCCAGCCAATTGACTTCACCACCAGAAATATCCTTGGTTCTGACAAGGCGCAGTTTTCGGTCGGATTCAACATCAAGTTTGTCAAAGTCTGCAATAAATGCACGATCCGCACCTGTTGCAACACCAATGCTAACTTTACAACCCGAATCTTCAAGTACCGGAAACTCAGCCTCTAGTTTTCTGATTATTCCAATCTGCGTTGCTCCACCAAGTAGCCAGGGCTGGGAACTAACTGCTACAGCTTTTGCGGTATAGACATGGTCACTTGATTTGCAATCATCTGAATCGAGTTGCATCAAAAGCTTGGTAAATCCTTCCTTTGAGACGGTTGGATTTCTTGCGATCTTCGTTGCACTTGGCGGATCATTGGAAATAATTGTAATCGCAGGGTAGGCTACTACTTCAGCCTGAAAGGCTTGTGTATTAACCATGTCAATATAGACTTTAAAATGAAAAGAGTCGGAAATCATTTTTCGAAGTGGTCCTCCATACTTGTTTTTCATCCAACGATCAGCGCAAATGAAACCCAAAGTGCCGCTAGGTCCAAGTAGGCTTAGAGATCTTTCGATAAAAGGTATATATATGTCGGCACGGTCGTAAAGGGTCTTAAACCGAAGCCTGTATTCACGCAACAACGTTGGGGGTATTAGTTCTTGCCGGACATAGGGCGGATTTCCAAGCACAAAGTCGAACGAATCTTCAATTGGTGCAAGTAGGAAGTCATCATGGTGTAGCCAGTGACTAGCGAGCTTCTCGGCATCAGTATCGGCAAGCCCTTCTTGTGCCAGCAAATTTATAATTACTTCTCTAGTATGCTCAAATGTAGGCTTGTGAAGCTCAAATGCCGTAATCGAGGTTTCCAACTCTTTTCGTGTTGGATTTCTGCCTTTTTGTTCACGCCAGGAGACAAATAATCTTTTGATTATTGGAAGCAGAAAATCTCCGCCACCAAAAGAGGGTTCGAGAAACCTTGATCCAGTTAGATCACGTGTTGCATTACAGTTTGAAAGATCAAGTATGAAATCAACTACTTCGGGCTTCGTAAAGATTGCACCTCTAGCTTCTACCCCTCCTCCCGTTGCTAAGTGCTCAATTGCCTCTTTAACTCTTTGGGAGCGGCCTGCAAAAGGGATGCTGGGGAATGGGATTTGCAGCTCTCCTTGCCTTGCCTTCACAGTACCACCCAGTTCGATTAGTTCAAGTGTACTATAGCCTTGGCGGCTTGCTCTGCCGTATCTATTTAGAATGGTTTTAACGCTCCAGATCAGAAGCGAGCCAGGAATTTAGAACGATGAAAAAGCCCATGCTCCCTTCTTCTGTAGCTGGATGTTAAAGTGTATCACCCTCCAAGACAGGCGAAAACATTTAACTCATATGTGAGATAACTTCGGCCAAATTGGTGCTGGTTAATGACCGACAATGCCAAGAATGAGAACCTGATTGGCAGTAAATAGCTTTCCTATGCGGATAAAACTGTCTCGCCTTACACCACCGTCTGAAAAGTCAGCGTCAATTAATGACAGCGCATGAGAATCATCGTATGGCTTGCTGGTGATCTGACAAAGGACAAAATCACCCCTGCCTACATCGGCGACGACGTGGAATGAAAACTACATCACCTACTGAAGGTGTGCCCATGCCTCATCTTCCTCTGGATTAAGCCAATCAGCCGAAAGATTGGGTTCACTTAACGCGATTCCAGACGCGGCAGAATCAACGTCTTGTCCCGGAACTGCAACGACGACCCTAAGACCTTTCTCTAGGTGAATGGACGTTTTTAGGCGTATTCGGCCATCAGGCTTGACGATAGCGTCATAGAAGTTCCCCATTGCCTGCTCGTTCCTCCATGCCTTCTAGTGTGATCCTAGCCTGCAACCCATCTTGCTGCCTCTGCGTCAGCCATGAAGTGAGCAGGCGCCCTGCAAAATGTTCGACTTGTCTGCCTTCACTTATCCTTCTAACGCCCCGGATGAGAAGCGGGCAGCCACTTGTGCTTGCAAGAAGTCAG
>CAMDWF010000042.1 GCA_945878795.1 Synechococcus sp. UW140 | reverse complement strand
GAGCCCAAACCCCGTCTCAGCGATTACCTCGGCTGGCATCGCCAGTCGCCAACAACCTGGTTCGTCGGCTTGCCCCTTCTTTGCGGTCGACTGGAAGGGAAGACGAAGGCAGGCCTGAGGCGCCTCGTCGAAACCTTTCAGCTGGAAGTGCGTCTGACCCCAAATCAGGATGTACTGCTTTGCAATATTGGTGCCCACCAACGCAGCAGCGTTAAGCAGGCCCTGACAGAGCTGGGCTTTACCAACCCCGGCGCTCCGGCCCCCATGGCCCGCCATGCCATTGCCTGTCCCGCCTTGCCCACCTGCGGGCTGGCGATCACGGAGGCGGAACGGATTTTGCCTTCCGTACTGGATCGAATCCAGGCCCAATTCACCAGTCTTGGCATCAACAAATCGGTGCTGGTGCGGATGACCGGGTGCCCCAACGGTTGCGCCCGCCCTTATATGGCCGAAATCGCCTTGGTGGGGAGTGGGGTCAACCAATACCAACTCTGGCTGGGAGGGAGTCCGGGCCTTACCCGTTTGGCCATGCCCGTGCTGGAGGCGATGCCCCTGGAAGCCTTGGAAACAACCTTAGAGCCCCTTCTGGTGGCCTGGCGTGATGGGGGCGGTCGTCTCAGCTTCGGCGACTTCGTCCAACGCCTGCGGGCCGACGAACTCGAAGCCCTAATTCTGCCTACATGAGATACGCCAGAGTGATCCTTGGCGCTGGCCTGGTCATAGGGGTCCTTGGGGCTGGAGTCAAGCCGTTGCTGGCCCAGCAGGATCCCCCCCCACCGGAACCACGACTCAAGAATTACCACCCGGATGAGACCACTTGCCAGGGAGCTATGATTCGCAGCAGCTATGCCAAAAACTTACTGCCCTGGGCAGAGCAACCTGAGCCGGTGCTCGCCTCTCTGCGGCAGGTGCAGGCGGAGATGACCAAGGCCACCCTGGCGACTTGCGTGCGCCAAAATTTGATGACCCCCGCCCAGGCGGCGGCACTACAAAAAGAACTGGGCCTGGGCGAACCCCCTGGCGCCGAAACTCGGCCTCAACCTTCTAGCGCCGGGGCCCCGTACCGTCCGTAGTGGGCCAGCAGCAGGCCCCTACGCCAGGCCCAGAGCTGGTCTCCATAACTGAAATGCCACCACTCATTTGGGTGCTGCACAAACCCGACCGCTTGCATCACAGCGGCAAGCAGGCAGCGGCGGCCATGCCATAGCGCCGCCGCTGAATCAGGTTCTTCTCTGGCGGCCAGGGCGTAATGATCTGGCTCGGAGACGGGCCCGATGGCGTCAATGGCGCCGCCCATCTGCAGGGGCTGCCCAGCAGCATCGGCCAGGGTGAGATCCACTGCGGCACCTGTACTGTGGGGAGGTGGAGCGGCAGGGTGCATATTTGGTGGTGCCCAAAAGCGTCCCACCTCAAGGACCACGGCCTCCCACTCGGGCCCGGAGCCGTCAGGATCCAGGCCCCGCGCCTCACACTCCTGACGGATGGCGTAGTTCACCATGAATGCCTGAACAGCCACTGGCCGCCAGGCATCGAAAACCGCCAACTGATAGTTGCTTTGGCGGCGCCGTAAACACTCCTGGGCGCGAGCCAGACGAGCCATCACACCCCGGCGTAGGCGAAAGGGACACACCTGGTCGCCGTAGGGGGCTCCCAGGCTGAGATAGGGGTGGGGCTCAAGCCGCACCAAGTCGACAAGGGGCACGAGTGGCTCTCCCGCGTCATGGATCGGAATGCCATTCCAAGGGCGCAGGGAGGTCATGGTGGAAATCGGCCCAGGGGCGCAACAGGAGTGGGAGTGGACCGATCTGGCTGGCGATCAGGTTAAGCGTTGGGAAAACTGCCAACTCAAAACTAATGCCAATGGCGCCGACGATCCGGAGCATGATAATAACAATTTTAAGCAGCCTGCGGCATATAATTATAATTTTTACATAACCTACGGGCGTTAGCCCAGGAAGCGTCTTGACCTGCGGCAGCGGAACCGCACCTAACCAAGCAAGTCCTCCTTCGACCGGCCTCAATTCAACTGAGCCGCCTCCAGTTGCCGTTGTCGTTGCTCAGCCAAGGCCTGATTGAGCAGAGGGTGGTTGTCCAAGTGCGGGTCTTGCTCCAACAACTGACGTGCCACCTGGCGCGACTGCTCCAGAACTGCGCCGTCATCGCTGAGGCTGGCCAAGGCTAAATCGGGCAAGCCCGACTGGCGGGTTCCCAGCACCTGACCCGGTCCCCTCAACCTCAGGTCCATTTCGGCAATCTCAAAGCCATCGGTGCTGCCGACGAGAATCTCCAGCCGCTGGCGTGCCAAGGCCTGCTTACTGTCGTTGATCAAGAGGCAATAGGACGCGGCCGCCCCCCGACCCACCCGACCGCGCAGTTGGTGCAATTGGGCCAGGCCGAAGCGTTCGGCATGCTCAACCACCATGACGCTGGCCTCTGGCACATCCACCCCCACTTCCACCACTGTGGTGCTGACCAGAAGCTGGTATTGGCCGCCGGCAAAGGCATTGATGGCCCGCTGTTTTTCCTCGCTGGAGAGGCGCCCATGCAACAAACCCACCTGGACCTCTGGAAACACCTGATCGGCCAGGTGGCGATGCACTTCCACGGCCGAGCGCAGGTCCAGCTTCTCCGATTCCTCAACTAGGGGAAGCACCACATAGGCCCGCTGGCCCAGGGCCAACTGCTCCCGGATCAGCTCCCAGGCCTGATCGCGCTCACTGCCCCTCAGCAGACGCGTGCGAATTGGCGTACGACCAGGGGGTAATTCATCGATTTGGCTGACATCCAAATCGCCATAGACCGATAGGGCCAGGGTGCGGGGAATGGGCGTGGCTGTCATCGTCAACAGGTGGGGTTGCAGCCCCTTGGCCAGCAACCGATTGCGCTGTCTCACTCCAAAACGATGCTGTTCATCCACCACGACAAGGCCGAGACGCTCGAACTGGACCGGATCCTCGAGCAGGGCGTGGGTGCCCACTAACAGCTGCAACTGTCCATTGGCCAGATCCTGCAACAATTCCCGGCGGCGCCGCAGCGGCGTGGCTCCCGTCAGCAGGGCGCAACTGACCGCCAGCTGGGGCAGCCACTGGCCGATCTTGAGAAAATGCTGGGCCGCCAACACCTCCGTGGGAGCCATCAGCGCTCCCTGCCAACCCGCCTCTATGGCCGTGAGCAGGGCCGCCATAGCCACCACGGTTTTGCCACTGCCAACATCACCTTGCAGCAGGCGGGCCATGGGCTGGGGCCTGGCCAAATCGCTGTGAATTTCGGCCAACACTCGTTGCTGCGCTCCTGTGAGATCAAAGGGCAAAAGCGCCAAAAAGCGTTGCACCAGATTGGCCTGGGCCGGCGCCAGCAGGGCCGGTGCGCTTTGGCGCCTGAGGCGTTCGCGCTGCAGCCCCAGGGCCAATTGCAGCAGCAGGAATTCATCGAACACCAATCGGGTTCGGGCTAACTGCAGTTGGGCTTGATCCGTTGGCCGATGAATCTGACGCAGGGCTTCGCAGCGCGCCATCAGCCCCAAGTGATCCCGCAGTCCCTTAGGCAAGGGATCCGGCCAGGCCGCCACGGCCGGTAGCACGGCGGCAATGACTTGACGCAACTTATCGGCCGTCAACCCTTCGGTGAGGGCGTAAACAGCGGTCAATCGGCCAATGCGCTCCGATTGCACCGCACTGGAGGGTCCTTCAAGCACCTCAATCAAGGGATCACTGAAGCTGGCACCGAAGGGTCCCTCCTTGACCAGGCCGCTGATGGCCACCGTGGCCCCTGGGGGATACTGGCGTTGCTGGGAGTGCAGCCAACCTGAGGAAGTAAATCGCCTTCCAGCAAAAAAGCGAGATACTCGCAGCCGACCGGTGCTGTCCTGGACGTGGAGTTCGTGGATGGAAAGGTTTGGGTTCCTGGGGCTGCAGAAGGCATGGCTACGACGCACGGTGGCCACAATCGTGGCGGTACGCCCGCACTCCAGGGCACTGATTCGCACCAGATGGGAGTAATCCAGGTAATCGCGCGGATAATGGCGAATCAGATCCCGAACCAGCAACAACCCCAGACTCGCCAGCCGAGATGCGGTACGCGGGCCGATTCCCGGCAACTGGACCAAGGGCAGATCCGGTGTTGCTGCAGGGGCGGACCCAGCCTCTACTGGCGTTAAAGGGGCCAGCCGCAACTTGGGTGTGGCTGGCGCCAACACGGGGCGGTGACGCACCAGTAATTGATGCAGCCCCTGACGTAACTTCTGCACCAACTGCTGACGGCGCCCCAATCCGGCGGCAGGATAGGTGGAAAATTCCTCGGCCAATTGCTGCAGTTGCCCCTGCTCCGATACTTCAAGACCGGCTGGCAGGGTCTCGATGAGGGAACGTCGCACAAAGCCAGAGTAGGTTTCGCAGCGACCCTGAAGGTCACCGAAGCCCCGTTCCGCCTCCAGCCTGGATGCCTGTTGCAGGGGAGCACACCAAGCCTCCAGGCCCGGACCTGGGGATTGGTCCGAGGCAAGGGGATTCACTCCAGAACCGGACGGTTGCGATGCAGATCCAGCAGCCACAGGCGCTCTGCCTCCCTGGTCTGAAGCCGTCTCTGGAGACGACGCTGTTGCTGGGCCATTTTGAGTAACTCCTGGCGATGCTGCTGCAGTCGGTGCCGACAGGTTCGCAGCCGCGGCTCCTCCATCTCCAGATCGGTTCCCCTCAACAGCAGGGCCATGGCCACTGAAGCCGAAGAGTTGTCACTGAGGGGAAAAGGCAGGGGCAACTTCAACAGGTTGGCCGGTGCGGCCAGAAGGTCAATCTGGCCTTGAAGGACCGCATCAAGCAAGCTCACTGGTAAGAGGGCACGGCACACGCCTAGGCGCAACAGTTCGACGTTGAGGGCATGGGAAAGGTTGCGCAGGCGCCTGGCCAGAGCCAGCTCAATTCCCTCAAGCCACCGCAACAGCAGCACAGGATCCTGCGGCAGTCCATGAGCCGCAAAGGGGGAGGGGGAGGCGGCAGCCGATGTAGAAGGCTGCTGATCCTCCGTCGCCTCGAAAGAATCGGAGGGCAGCCTGGCCTCGTTTTCCTCGGCAGGAGCTGCCAGCGAAAACAGCCCAAGGGGACTTAAGGGCAGGGACGGCGGAACGCCCGTGGTGTCTTGACCCAGCCGCCGCCCTAGTGATAGATCCCGGTCCTCTGGGGGCCCATCCTCTGATTCTTGTTGCTCTGGCGCCGCCAGCGACTCGGCCTCACGGGTAGATCCAAAACGAAGGGACCCCGCATCCCGCCAACCAAAAATTCCTACCGTGCCGGGAGTGGACAAACCCAGGCTCACAGACCCCTGGGGAAGAGTCGGGGGTTCATCCTCCGAGGTCTCGTCCTGGTCAGCAGGGTCTTTGGCGCGGGCTTCCGAGGTCCAATCCTCCATGAGCTGGCGGCGACTTTCCACCCGCCGCCGTTGAAGCTCCCCTTCCACTTGGGCGGCGAGGGGCACCAGCTGCTCCACCGTCAACAGACTCAGGCAACGTCGCACCAGGGTGTTGACACGGTCGTGAAATTGATCACGACAATCCTGAGGTTGCTGGGTGTAAAGGGAGGCTGAACCTTGGGTGACCAGATGGAAAACGGCCTGATCGACGGCGCCCGGAAGAACCTGGCGTAGGACCTGAAGATAGAGAGCCAGATCCCGATAGAGCTGAGGATTAGACCCTTGCCGTTGGGCAGGAATCGACTTGGCTTGATCACTCATGGCTCCAACCCGATTTCACCTGACCTAGACATGTCCTCAAGGGGGCCACCGGACCCTTTAAGTTCAACGTCAGACAGCCGATCCCATGGCCGCCACTTCGGCAGCGAAATCGCTCTTCTCAACCTCAATCCCTTCGCCAAGGGTGAAGCGGGTGAAACGGCGCACTCGGATGTTCTCGCCGGTTTTACCAGCCGCCTGCTTGACAATCTCCCCCAAACTGAAGGCACTGTCACGAATGAACGGTTGCTCTAGCAAAGCCAACTCCTTCAAGCGTTTGCCAATCCGTCCCTCAACAATCTTTACTTTCATAGCCTCAGGTTTACCGGCCAAGTCATCTCGACCCATCTCTATGGCTTTTTCTCGCTCAGCCACATCGGCGGGGATCTCGTCGGTGCTCACGTATTCAACGTTGGGGCAAGCCGCAATTTGCATAGCGACGTTGCGTATCAATTCCTGGAACAGCTCGCCGCGGGCGACAAAATCCGTTTCACAGTTGACTTCCACCAACACCCCCACACGGGCGCCGGTGTGGATGTAACTGCCCACAGCGCCTTCGGCGGCCGTTCGACCTGATTTTTTCTCAGCGGTGGCAATGCCTTTTTGACGCAGCCATTCTGCTGCTTTGGTCATATCACCATCGGATTCAGCAAGGGCCTTCTTGCAATCCATCATGCCCGCGCCGGTTTTATCGCGCAGGTCTTTGACGAGCTTGGCGCTGATCACAGCCATGGTTAGAATTAAAGGAAAGGGCTAATGACTAAGGAAGAAAAATTAACGCCGTAGGCACCTACGGCGTTAGGTGTCAATCAAAGCAAAAGATGGGCTTTTGGCTCAACCATCTTCTTCCGGGGCCCGTTCTTGGGCGCCATGACGACCTTCATTGATGGCGTCGGCCAAACGACCAAGAACGAGCTGAACGGAGCGCACAGCATCATCATTGCAAGGAATGGGTACGTCGCAAAGATCAGGATCGCAATTGGTATCGAGCATTGACACCAATGGAATATCAAGCTTACGGCATTCGAGCACCGCATTGGTTTCACGGCGCTGATCGACAAGCACCACAACGTCCGGGAGACGGCGCATGGACTTGAGGCCGCCCAAATACTTCTGCAGCCGGTCGAGTTCGCGGCGCAGAACAGCGGCTTCCTTCTTGGGACGCATTGCAATTGCCCCTGAAGATTCCATCCTTTCGAGATCCTTTAGCCGATCGATGCGGGCACGCATGGTGCTCCAGTTTGTAAGCATGCCGCCCAACCAGCGCTGGTTTACATAGGCGGCACCGCAACGGGTGGCCTCTTGGGCAATCACCTCGGAGGCCTGCTTTTTAGTACCCACAAACAGGAAGCGCTTGCCGCTACGGGAGGCACTGCGGGTCCATTTGTAGGCATTGTTCATGCAGACTGCGGTCTGCACAAGATCGATGATGTGTACACCATTGCGTGCGCAATAGATGTAGCGAGACATCTTTGGATTCCAACGACGGGTCTGGTGCCCAAAATGGGCACCAGCCTCCATCATTTCGGCGAGCGTGACAACGGCCATGGGTTTTCAGTAGGGTTTCGGGTTTGCCTCCACCTGCCAGGGATCGCGATTCCACCTTGCCGAAAAGCAAGTAAATGGATCGCCATCACCCGAAACACGCAGGTGTGCGGATTGAATGGAACCCAACCAACCTAACAAACGGTGCCATGGGCCCTTGGCAGGACTTCAGCGCAGACCCTGGCGATGGGCTTCGGCAAACAGTTCGTGCACGCCCAGGCGATTGAGGGGCAGTCGGAGCAGCTCCATAGCCAGGCCCTGCTTGCCTTGACGAATCAGTCGGGCAAGCAGGGGACGGAGCGTGCGCTCGTTGAGGAGGCCTCCCAGAGTGAGAAGTTCCCACAGCAGGCGATGCAGCCAGGTGAATTGAATGATGAAGCGCACCCGGCGGGTGGGGTGCTTACGGAAGAAGACCAGACCCATGCGCGCCCGCTCGCGCTCAACCCTAACCAGATCAGGGATTTGATCCAAGCTAAGGGCCGGATGCCAGTGGTAGCCAACGGCCTCAGGACAGCGCACCAGCTTCACCCCCTGAAGGCGCAAACGTTCGCCCAGTTCAAGGTCTTCCCAGCCGTATAGACGAAAAGCTGGATCAAAAAGACCCGTATCCTCGAGTAACTGGCGGTCAATGGCCACATTTCCAGTGGCAAAATAAGCCCACGAAAGATCTCGCAACTTATGGGGTTCACTAGTTGGGGATTCAAAATTTGCGGTATTAATAACTGCGCCATAGGTAAAACAGAGCCGATTGCCGCTACTGGCCCATCGGCGCTCTAGGGCCTGGGCATGGCAAACAAGAAAATCGGCGGTTACCACCAAATCACTATCTATAAAGACAATCACATCACCCCGCGCCTCTTCAACACCACGGTTGCGACCAAGCGCCGGGCCTCCGTGGTCCTGGCGAATCAGGCGGACATGGGGAAAGGAAGTGGCGTGGTTATCGAGCCAGCGGACGGTGTCATCGGTGGAGCCATCATCTACAAGCACCACTTCATAGCTCTGAAGTGGTGCTTGCACATTCTGGGACTCAAGGGCCTGAAGGCACTGGCGCAGAATCGGCAACCGGTTGTAGGTTGGGATAACGATGCTGATGAACATCTACAGCCGCAGCGGCGGAGAAGCGAAATCAGACTCCGATTCGCCGAATCAATCGGCGGCTCCACCGTTATTGGCCGTGCCCGTCACACCATTGCCAGCACCTTCGCCACGACCATCATTACGCAGCTTGCGCTTCTTGAACTTACGGGCGTAGGCCCTGTTGCGTTCTTGCTTTTCTTTCTTGAGATTTCTGCGTTTGGACATGGGCGCCGTTTGATTCGGAACTGTCATCTCACCTTAGCCCAGCACCTCCAGGGGAGCAGTCTCAGCCCCCCACAGGCGACCGTCCTCCATCTGCAACAACCGATCGGCCACATCCAAAATGCGGGGGTCGTGGGTCACCATCAGCACGGCGCAGTCCTGGTCGCGGGCCAGGGAACGCAGCAGATCGACCACTTCGCGCCCACTGCGGCTGTCCAGGGCAGCCGTCGGCTCATCTGCCAAAAGCAGGCGGGGGTGGGCGGCCAAGGCTCGGGCAATGGCGACCCGTTGCTTCTGGCCACCGGAGAGGTCGTGGGGCAACTTGTCGAGGTGGTCCCCAAGGCCCACCAGCCGCAACCATTCCCGCGCCAGATCCCGGCGGGCCCGAAACCCCAGACCCGGCAAAAGATCGGCGCCCATCTGCACATTTTGCTCGGCCGTGAGGCAGCGCAGCAGGTTGTGACCCTGAAAAATCATGCCGATGCTGCGCCTTAACCCCTGGCGTTGCTGACGGCTAGAGCCGTTGAGTTCTTCACCAAACACTTTGACCGAGCCCTCCATCACCGAGCGCAAGGCTCCCACCAGCGTCAGCAGGGTGGTTTTGCCACAACCGGATGGACCGGTCAACAACACCACCTCGCCGGGCTGGATCTCCAGATCCACCCCCTGCAGCACCTGTCGTTCCATGGCGCCGCGGCCATACCAATGATTCAGACCCTGCACCGAGAGGGTGGCCAGGTCGGAAGGGCTGGTGGAGAAAGCCTCGGGGCTACGACTGAGCATCGGTACGGGGTTGGTGCGGCGGGAGTGGTTTCAAAAAATCTCAGCCGGATCGGCATCGGCGAGGCGCCGCATGGCCAGGAACGCCGAGACCATGCACATCACCAGGATCAGTACGAACACCAGCAGGGCACGACCACTGGTCATGACCACGGGCAAACCGGTGGCCGAACGCACCACCCCGTAGAACCCAAGGGCAGCCACCAGGGCCGGGCCATAGCCCAACAGGGAAAGCAGCAGCCCCTCGCGGGCCACAACCCCTAGCAGATCGCGCAGGGGATAGCCCATGGCCATCAAGGTGGCGTATTCGGGCAGATGGTCGCTGACATCACCATGAAGAATCTGATAAACAATCACGCAACCCACCACGAAACCCATGGCCGAACCCAGGGTGAAAATGAAACCGATCGCGGTGCTGGTGGCCCAGTAATTCTTTTCGAACTCCTCAAATCCCTGTTTGGTGTACACCATCACATCGGGAGGCAATTGGCGACGCAGGTCAGCCGCCACCTTGGCGGGATCGCTGCCAGGGACCAACCGAATTAATCCCAACTCAATGCTGCCGGCAGGAGTGTCGGGCATCAACCAGAGGAAGGTTTCAGCGCTGGTAAACAGGTTGCCATCGGCGCCGAAGGAAGGTCCAAAGGCAACCAACCCGACGACGCGCACCCGCTTGCCAGCCACTTCAGTTTCAATCAGGCGACCCTGGCGGAACCAGGGGCCAATCGGTCCGAACTCCTCGCGGGAACGCTCATCAAAAATCACCCTGCCCCGCTGACTGAGCAGGGGGGCCTGGCGCCGCAGGGAGTCATCCTGCAGTAACGGATCAAGGGGCTCAAAGCCCAGCACCAGAATCGAGCGGGTGGCGCGGTTTTGCGGATTGCGCCAGCTCAACAGGTTCCAGTGCACCGGACTCACGCCCTCCACGGACGGATGGGCCATGGACTGAACAAGCCGGCGACGGGGAAAGCCCTCCATCGCCACCGAACTGGTCGTGCGCGGAGAGATGAGGACCAGGTCGGCGTCAAAGAGTTTGTGCAGGGTGATGCTGGCCTCAAAAAGACCATCGCGAAAGCCCAGTTGCATAAACATCAAGATGCCCGCAAAGGCAATACCAGCCAAGGCCACCGCCAGCCGCATCGGCTGACGGGTGAGCAACAACCAGGCCAGAGGGATGCGGCGGCTGGGCCAAGACGAGGGCATCAGAGGGACCTCTTCAAGCCTCTAACCGGCCGATCACCTTGAGACCAGTCAAGGTCTGGACCTTCCTTGCATCCACTGGGTCGAGCCCCACCCGCACCTCGACGATGCGGGCATCGGCATCGCTGCTTGGATCTGTGGAAAGCACCTGCCGCTGGCGCACCTGGGGGCTGATGCGAGTGACGACGCCGTTGAGTTGACCCTTGAAGCCCCCGTTTTCACTGCTGATCCGGGCCCGCTGGCCTAACCGCACCCGGGCAATGTCGCTTTCGTACACCTCAAGCACCGCCTCCATGCGGGCACTGTCCCCCATTTCGAGCACACCCTTGTCAACGGCCCGCTCTCCCACCCGAGTATGGATCCGCAAAACCGTGCCATCGATGGGGGCCCGCAACTCGGTATTGCTGAGATCGGCCTCGATCTTCAGGAGGGACGCCTCAGTTTCATGCAGCTGACCCTGCAGTTCGAGGTATTGCTGCTCGCGATGGTCGAGTTCATCGGCGGAGATGGCGCCATCAACAATGAGCCGTCGGTAACGGGCCAGTTCACGGCCCTCCACCTTCAAACGGCGACCCAGGTTGACCCGACGGGCGCGAATCCGCTGTCGCTCGGCCCTTTGGCTAGGAGCAGAATCGAAATGGGCCAGCAACTGGCCAGCTCGCACGCTCTGCCCCTCCACCACCAACAGGGCCGTAATCCGCGGACTACCCCCATCGAAGGCGCTGCTGGGGGCCGCCAAGATGCGAATGTCTCCGCCGGGTTCGAGGCGACCGAGAGCAGCCACCGCCTGGGGCCTGGAGGCCGTCGCCTTGGGGGCGCCAACGGTCTTTACTGCCGCTGCATCATTTGGCCGAGGCAGCCAGGACACTCCATGGATCAAGGTCCAAGTGAGGGCGGCTCCACTGAGCGCACCGATCAGGGCGTAGAGGGCAGGTTGGCTGCCAGGGCTGGGGGGTCGTCGAACAGGAGCTGCTCGATGTAATGGTCGGCCCAGGCGGGATTGAAGGCCTTCTCCAACACCCGGCGGGTCTTGTCGTTCAGTTTCTGTTGAC
>CAMDWF010000041.1 GCA_945878795.1 Synechococcus sp. UW140 | reverse complement strand
CACTGGGAGTTCGTTGCCTAGCTGAACCCATGGCTCCCTGGCTGCTTGGGCTGTATGGCCTTGCCGGCATTGCCGGAGGACTGGCGGCCTTGCGGACGGGCATCCCTGCGGCCCCCCTGGCGGGAGCCCTCATCGGAGCGGCCCTGCTGAGCATGAGTGGCCGTTTTGAAACGGCCCAGTGGCCCACAGGGACGCGCACCATTCTTGAAATCGCGATTGGCACCGTGATCGGCACCAGCCTCACCAGCGCCGCCGTAGCCGAATTGAAAGTGTTGTGGAGACCGGCCCTGTTGATCACCCTGACCCTGGTACTAACTGGAGTGGTGGTCGGTCTGTGGTGCAGCCGCCTGTTGGGCATCGATCCGGTGGTGGCCTTGCTGGGGGCCGCGCCTGGTGGGATCAGTGGCATGAGCCTGGTGGGGGCCGAGTTTGGCGTGGGGGCCGCCGTGGCCGCCCTGCATGCGGTGCGCTTGATCACGGTGCTGCTGGTGCTGCCCCTGCTCGTGCGGTTGGTGCTGCCGGCGGGCGCGGCGCCCCCGGGCGGCTAGAAACCAGAAATTCGCAGCCACCCGGTGGCTGGACAGATGGGCCTGGCTGGATAGCTTGTGCCGGTCCATCCCGCCCCACCGATGCGCGTCCACCCCCCCCAACTCCGCCGCCTGCTTCCAGGCGTGCTCGGCCTGGCGCTCTTGGCCGGGGCTACCGGCACCCTGACGAACCCCGCCCGGGCGGTCGAACCCCCAGGCGCCAAAGCAGCCCAGGTGTATTGCTTCATGCGCGGTAATGGCAATAACCATGAAGTCAGCTGGGCCGCTGCCTACGGCGTGATCAAACAGACCAGCGGCGTGTTCAAGCCACCCCCGGAGCGGGCCGCCGTGTTGATCACCGAGGCCGTGGTCTATAGCCCCTCCTCCTTCCCCGACTGTTCCCGGTACCTGGGAGATCTCTATTACCGCCGCGTTTATGGCGGCGCCGTGGGTGCCCCTGATAGCACTGGCGCACCTGGGGCGCCTGCGGGGGCGGCCACTCCCGGTGCCGCGATGCCCTACCCCCGTTGAACCGCCGTCGCAACGGGCCAGCGCAGCGCCGCCAGAGCCAACGCTTTGCCGCCCTGGTGGCCCTTGTCATCGCTTCCCTGCTGACGGCCTGCGCCGAGGAACCCCTCCCCCAGCGCCGCATCAACAGGTCGGATTGTCTGCGGACGATCGACATGCAGCATCTAACAGAAGCCCTGCGGCGCTGCGATGCTGTGGTGGCGGCCTTCCCCAAGGACCCGGGCCCCCTCAACGACCGCTTCTTGCTGCACACCCTGGCCGACAAGGATGACGCCGCCTGCCAGGACATCCGTAAAGCCGCGTCCCTGGCCCGCCCCCTGCCCGCCGGCAAAATGGATCGCCAGCTCCGCCAGGATCTGGCCCTGAGGCTGGCTGACTGCCCAGCCACGCCCGGGGGACTCACCAGTCCTCAAGCCACTGGCGCACCAAAGCCGGGAACGCTTGACGGCGCTGCCGCTCCCGGGAAGGGCGCAGCAAGGCATTGATGCGCTCGGCCTTGCTCTCGATCAAGTCATCCACCAAGCGGTCGGTGGCCCCCAACCGCATCCAGTGGCAGCTCAGGCTGGCTGCCATGCCAAGGCGGTGACAGCGATCCTCCGCCTGCTCGGCATCGCCGGGGGTCCAGGGACGTTCCACCAGAACCACATTGCGGGCCCGGTGCAGGGTGAAGCCCAGACCACCGGTGCCGAAGGTGGCAACCAACAACCCCTGGGCCCCGCCCTGGAAGCCATCGACCAGGCCCTGGCGCCGCGCCGGCGGCACGGCGCCGATCAGCAAGGCCGCCCCCCCGGGGCTGGCGCTGGCAAGGCCGACTTGGAGCCGCTGGGCCGTGGCCACAAAGGCACTGAACACCACCACCGACTCCCCCCGCCGCAACAACTCGGCCACCAGGGTGATAGTGGCCCCTTCCTTGGCCCGGGAGCCAAGGCGTCGCATCGCCGTAAACACCGCCAGGGCCTCGGCATCCCGTCGCACTTCGCCCCGGGACGCCCGCAACCGATAGGCCTGCACCACGGCCTGTAGCTGGGCATCAAAGCGATTGGCGGCACGCTCCCCCAGGTCGACGTCATGGTGAAGACGGTCCTTGGGGGGCAGATCAAGGCACTGGGCCTTGGTGCGGTGCAGCACCAGGGGCCTCACCAGCTGGCGGAGTTCGTCGAGCTGGCTGGCCCCCTGGGCCTGCCAAAGGCGCCTTCCCCCCTGGTCACGCCAGTGGCCTTGGCAATAACGCTCCTCATAGGCCCGCTGATCACGGCCGAGGGGATGGCCGATGGCGGCCAGCAGGGGGAAGAGCTGGACGGGACGGCCATTTTTCATCGGGGTGCCGGTGAGCAACCACAGGGCCCGCAGACGGGGATGGCGCGCCAGGCGCAGAAAAGCCTGGGTCCGCCGGGCCCGCAGGGACTGGGCGAAATGGGCCTCATCGACGATCAACACCGTGCCGGCCCCAGGCAGGGCCGCTGGAATGCGGGCCCAGCTGTGCAACTCCAACCGCAGCCCCAGGGCCGCGGCCTCCTGACGCCAATGCAGATGGAGTCCAACCGGAGCCAGCACCACCAGACGGCAATGGGCCAGCCGCACCATGGCGCGGGCCGCCACCAGGGCCGTGAGCGTTTTGCCAAGGCCCATGGCATCGGCAAGAACGGCGCCGCGTCGTGCCAACAGCCAGCGCACCGCCAGCCGTTGGTGCCCCAGCAGGCGCCGGCCATCCGCCAGGGAGTCCGCCAAACCGGCGGCCTGCACCAGCTGGCGGTGCGGTGGCAAAGGTGGCAGGGGCTGGTGCAGCCAGAGCAGCCATTGGGCCAGCTCGTCGGTGATCGGGAAGCGCCCCGCCAGCTGGTTCTCCAGGGCTACGGCAGCCTCCAGGGGAAACTCCCAACATCCCCGAGCCGGCAGCCAACGACCGCTGGGGCGCAGGGCCCGGAGCTGGGCCTGGGTGACCGCATCGAAGGGGCTGACCACCTCAATCAAGCCGGTGGGGCCCAGCCGCATCTGGATCGCCGGCTCGGCCAAGCCATGGAAGTGCAGTCCCCGACACAATGACAGCGGGAAAGCACTGCCAAAGTTCTGAGAACCGCATAGCAGGCATGCCGCTGAGGGATGGGGTGTTTCTTGAAGACCTCTGCCCGAAACTGCGAGTGCGCCGATGGCGCCAATCCCTGCATGAACTGACAGACCATTGCTGCGTCTATTGCGGCCAACGGTCCGAATCGATCGATCACATGCATCCCCGTAGTCGGGGCGGGCCCAGCGTCACCGAAAACTGTGTGCCGGCCTGCCTGCCCTGCAACGGCCGGAAGGGAGATACGGATGTTTTTATCTGGTATCGCAGCCAGTCCTTCTACGACCCACGCCGGGCCATGGCCTTGAGAGCCTGGAGTGAAGGAGACATGAAAGTGGCCCTTCGGCTCTTGGAGTGGGTCCGACCGACCACCCAGCCATCCCCCAGCGCTCACCAGACCCGACAGGCTTCGACGCCCGCATGGCGCTGGCAGATGGCCTCCTGAGCCTCAGGGCGCTCCGGTGCCAGCACCAGGGCGACTGTCACCAGCAAGGCCGCCAAGACCAGGGGGACGCCCTTGGGACTGGCGTCTTGCCAAAAATCCCCCGTCGCCCCGTAACGGGATTGTATTTGTCCTGCCCCGTGGCGACCGCGGGCAGACTCCAACCGAGCCCGATGGCCCAAACGGCGGAAGCGAATGGCGGGGGATCCGGGCCCCTCCGCGCCCCCGGTGGCGGGGGCAGGCGCGGATGCAGTAAAGATCGGAGCGGAACCAAGGAACACAGTCACGGTGGAATCCTCAGGGACTGATACAGGTGTACTGCACCGCCATCGGGCTGTCAACCCAGGTGGCGGACCGCCCCTGCAGGGGCTGGTGTTGGGCGCTGGCTACAGCGGCCGCCGCTTCGCCCAAGCCCTGCGCGATCGCGGTGAACGGGTTCTGCTGACGGACCGCCATGGCCCCCGACCAGAGGAGCAATCCGACGATTGGCTCCGCTTTGATCCAGCGGCGGGCGTCTTTCCCGAGAGGAAGCTCTTGGCAGGGGTAACCCATGTTCTGGTGACGATCCCCCCCGACCCCCAGGGCGCCGATCCCGTGCTCACGACCCTGGCCAGCACCCTGGCAAGCCTGCCTTTGCAATGGGTCGGCTACCTCTCCACCACAGGGGTATACGGCGACCACGGCGGCGATTGGGTGCGCGAAGACAGCGTCCTGCGGCCCCGACTGGAGCGCAGCCAGGCCCGGCTGGCCTGCGAACAAGCCTGGCGCTGCAGCGGCCTACCGGTCCAGGTGTTCCGACTGCCGGCCATCTACGGGCCGGGGCGGTCCCCCTTCGACAACCTTCGCAACGGCACGGCCCGCCTGATTCACAAACCCGGCCAGGTCTTCTCCAGAGTGCATGTGGATGACATTGTCGGAGCCTTGTTGCACTGTCTGGCGATGCCAGCAGCAGAGCGCCCGCAGACGGTGATCGTGGCGGACCGGGAGCCCTGCCCCTCCAGTGAAACCCTGGGCTTCGCCGCCCACTTGCTGGGCTGCAAGCTGCCACCCTGGCAGCGCTGGCAGGACGTCGGCCCCACCATGGGCCCCATGGCCCGCAGTTTCTGGAGTGAGAACCGGCGTGCCAGCAGCGAGCTGCTCTGCGACAGCCTGGGCTACCGCTTGCGCTACCCCTCCTATCGGGAAGGACTCCGCGCCAGCATCAACCTCATCTGAGGTATTGCTTAGGTTGAAGCTTGTCGATGGGTATCTGGAGATCCTCGACCATCTTGTCCCAGCGGACGATAAGCCAACCCTGCTGACAGCCCCTCCCTAACCACAACAGCAAACATGCCAGCAAAAACGACTTCACCATGGATTTCTCCCCTGCCCATCAAGTCAATTCAAGGGTAGATCCACCCCGATTGGTGCTGGCCCTCGGGGATCCCGCCGGCATCGGCGCCGAAGTGACCCTCAAGGCCTTGGCGCGGCCCCGGCCCCCCGGCGCTGAAATCACCCTGGTGGGTTGCCGCCGGTGGCTGGAACAGTCCTATATCCAGCTGAAGCGCCAAGGGGCATCTCCCCTGGCCGACCCGGCCGAGCTCAAGGTCGAGAACCTGCCCCTGGATGAGGCAGTGCGTTGCGGCCACAGCGACGCGGCGACGGGCGCGGCCAGCTTTCGGTGGCTGACGCGGGCCGCCGAATTGGTCCTGGAAGGTGCCGCGGATGCCCTGGTGACAGCGCCTATCTCCAAAGCAAGTTGGCACCTGGCCGGCCATCAGTATCCGGGACAGACCGAACGGCTGGCCGAGCTCTGCGGTGTCCCCCGGGCCTCCATGCTGTTTACCGCCCTCTCGCCCATGGGGGGCTGGCGGCTCAACACCTTGCTGGCCACCACCCATATCCCCCTGGCCCAGGTGCCCCAGCAACTCAACCCGGAGCTGGTGAGGGCCCAACTGGAGCGACTCCTGGGGTTCTGCCGGCGCTTCAGCGAGAGGCCCCATCTGGTGGTGGCGGGCCTAAACCCCCATGCCGGTGAGGCCGGCCGGCTGGGGCGAGAAGAAGAAGACTGGCTACGGGATTGTCTGGCCGGCTGGAGCCACCAGCACCCTGAGGCGCGACTGGAGGGGCCCCTGCCCCCCGACACCTGCTGGCTGGAAGCAGCGGCCGCCTGGCAAGGCGGCAAACCGGCAGCTGACGGTTACCTAGCCTTATATCACGACCAGGGCCTGATCCCCGTGAAGCTCCTGGCCTTCGATGCGGCGGTTAACACCACCTTGGGGCTGCCGTTTCTGCGCACCTCCCCAGACCACGGCACCGCCTTTGGGATCGCCGGTCGGGGAGTGGCCAGACCCAAAAGCATGGTGGCCGCCCTTGAGGCGGCCTGGCAGCTGGGCTGACCCCAAGGGATCAGACCTCGCCTCAGGCGGGGCGGATGCGCATCAGGACCTGACCGAATTCAACGGGGGTACCGCTCTCCACCAGGATTTCCACCACCTCGCCGCTGATTTCGGCTTCCAGTTCATTCATCAACTTCATCGCCTCCAGGATGCAGACGGGTTGACCGGCCTGAATGCGGCTGCCCAGCTCCACAAAGGCAGGTTCACCAGGGGCTGGAGAGCGATAGAACGTGCCCACCATGGGCGCCGTGAGGGGCTGGAGGTCGCTGCGGCTGGTAGGGGGTGGCGGCGACGGGGATTCAGCGACCGGAGCCGGAGGGGTTGGGGCGGCGGCGGGCAAGGGCGGGGCCGCCGGGGCCGTGGGCGCCGCAGCGGGCAGGTTGCGACGCACCACCAGACGGAAGTCATCGCCCTCCAGACGCAACTCCTGGATATCGCTCTCGCCCAGGAAGGTCAGGAGTTCCCGGAGCTGGTCATGGTCGAGCTGCATGGAATCAGGACTCCCTGCCGAGATAGCTGTCGTTGCGGGTGTCGATCTTGATTTTCTCGCCGATGGTGATGAACAGCGGCACCATCACCTGGGCTCCGGTTTCGACGATGGCGGGCTTGGTGCCGCCGGTAGCCGTGTCGCCTTTGACGCCGGGATCGGTCTGGGTAACTTCCAGGACAACGGAATTGGGAAGCTCGACCTCTAGGGGCTTGCCATCGAAAGTAATGACACTCACGGCCATGCCCTCCTTGAGGTATTTACGACCTTCGCCGATCTGAGCTGCCGTGAGGCGGCTCTCCTCGAAGGAATCCATGTTCATGAACACATAATCGTCGGCCTCCATATAAGTGTGCTGCAGGGTTGACTTTTCCAACTGGGCCTGGGGCATCGTTTCGCCAGCCCGGAAAGTTTTCTCAACCACGTTGCCACTTTGGACGGCTTTGAGCTTGGTGCGCACGAAAGCCGAACCTTTGCCAGGCTTCACATGCAGAAACTCGACGACTCGCCAAACCTGGCCATCCAAAAGAATCGTGGTGCCGGTGCGGAAGTCGTTGCTGGAAATCATCCCGGCGTTTCAAGTCGCTGGGGATTGTACGTCTGGCGACTGACAGCCCCTTGGACCAGGCCAGGGGCATCGCAGACGTGCCAGAGTCCGTTCAAAGAGTGGCCATCCATGAGCCAGAGGCCTGCGGCGGCATCCACCACCGCCCTTTCCCCCGCCCCCCGCTGGCAAAGGGTCTGCACCAGAGTCCTGGGCCTGGCGATGCTGTTGATGCTGGCCTGGGCACCACCCAGCTGGGCCGCCTTGCCCCCGGGCAACGCCATCACCGACCCCTCGGCCCTGCTGCGCAATGCCCTGCCGGTAAGCCCCGGGGATCTTCAGGACCTTCAGCATCGGCTGGAAGCCACCAGCGTTGATCTGCGGGCCAAGCGCTGGAGTGCCCTGGGCCAGGTCGCCAAGCGCAGCCAGTCCCTGCTAAGCACCAAGCGAGCGGCGATTCTCGATCGCTTCGAGCCCGATCAGCGCGCCCACGTCGAAGAGTTGCTTGATGGGGTCAACAACCAACTCCAGACCCTGGCCGAAGCGGCATCCAGCCAAGACCGGGATGGCTATCTGGAGGCCCGCCGCCGGGCCCTAGGGGCCATCGGCAGCGCTGAAGACCTGTTGGTGAAGGACTTTCCCTTTGCGATCCCGCCGGAATACGACGCCCTGCCCCGCCTGCTGGGCCGGGCCACGGTGCGACTGAGCACCACCAAGGGGGATCTGACCACCGTGGTGGACGGCTTTAACGCGCCCATCACCGCCGGTGCCTTTGTGGATCTGGTGCAACGCGGTTTCTATGACGGCCTGCCTTTCAACCGGGCCGAAGATTTTTACGTGCTCCAGACGGGCGATCCGCAGGGGCCTGACGATGGCTTCATCGACCCGCTCACCAAGGCGGAGCGTCGGGTGCCCCTGGAGATCCGGGTGCCGGGCAAGGCGGAGCCCTACTACAACCAGACCTTCGAAGATCTGGGGATGTTCAAAGCCGAGCCCGTGTTGCCCTTCAACGCCAAGGGCACCCTGGGCTGGGCCCACTCCGACAAGGATCTGGCCGATGGCTCCTCCCAGTTTTTCCTGTTCCTTTCCGAGCCTGAATTGACCCCGGCGGGCCTCAACCTGATCGACGGCCGCTATGCCGCCTTCGGTTATGTGGTCGATGGCTTTGACGTGCTGGACAATCTCAGCGCCGAGGACGGCATTGTCAGCGCCAAGGTGCTGGAAGGGGCCCAGAATCTGCACGAGCACGCCTGAGGCCCTTGGCCGACCCACCAAACCCAGCCACCAGCCAGGAAACCCTGGCCGACCTGGGCGAATGGGAGCTGATCCGGCGGCTGGGGGCCTTCGCCCCGCCGGGCCAGTTCGCCGATGATGCGGCCCTGTTGCCAAGCACGGAAGACAGGCCGTTGGTAGTCAACACCGACGTGCTTGTCGAAGGCCTCCACTTCAGCGAAACCACCACGGCGGCGGCGGATGTGGGTTGGCGGGCCACTGCGGCCAACCTTTCGGACCTGGCGGCCATGGGCTGCACGGCCGTGGTGGGGATCACGGTGGCCCTGGTGGCTCCTGCAGCCACCCCCTGGCCCTGGGTTGAAGGGGTCTACGGCGGCATCAAGGAGGCGCTGGAGGCCTACGGCGGGGTGCTTTTAGGGGGCGATTGCAGTGGCGGCGCCCAAAGGCTGCTGGCGATTACGGCGCTCGGAACCTGGGCAGCGGAGGCCCCCGGGGCGGCAACCGATGCCAACCAGCCGGGCGCCATCGCCAGCTCCGGTCCGATCCGCCGCTGCGACGGATTCCCGGGCGACTGGCTGGTATGCACCGGCCCCCACGGGCTGAGCCGGCTGGGGCTGGCCCTGCTACAGGGCGAGTTGCGAGGGGGATCGGCAGCCTTGCTTGATCCAAGCCTGCGGGCACGGGCCATCCAGGCCCACCGCCGCCCCCGCCCCCGCTTTGACGCGGTGCGGGCCCTGATCGCCACCCGACAGGCCCGGTTGGGCTGGCGGGTGGGGGGTTGCGACAGCAGTGATGGGCTGGCGGCGGCGGCGGCGGCGATCGCGGCCAGCAGCGGCTGCGCGGCCCAGCTGGACCGTGACGCTTTACCCCTGGATCTGGCCATGGCCGGCCTGCCCCAGGCCGCAGCCTGGTGCCTGGGGGGCGGCGAGGATTTCGAGCTGGTGCTGGCCCTGGAGCCGCCCTGGGCCGAGGCCCTGATCGCAGCCCTGCCAGGCGCCTCGGTGGTGGGAGTGCTGGTGGAGGGGGAGGCCGGGAGCCTGGGCTGGAGCGATGGCGCCCCCTGGGGCCCGGGCGCTGGGGGGAGGGGGGCGCCCACTGGCTACAGCCACTTTGGCTGAGGCAAGGGGCGGGGCTCAGAAGCTGCCGTGATGGCGCACGGGGCCGGGATAGCGGGCCAGCACCGCATCGGCGGTGATCAACAACAACCCTTCTCGCTCCGCCTGGGCCAGCAACAGGCGATCAAAGGGATCGCGGTGCAGGGGCGGCAGCTGGGCCACCGCCAGTACGTGGGCGGCCTCAATTGGAATCTCCACAAAACCGCCATCCAGCAGGGTGCGTCGCAACATCGAGGGTTGCACCTGGAAACCCTCGCGCCCCAAGGCCGCCTTGATGACCAGCTCCCAGAGGGAGGCGACGCTGAAGCAGAGGCTGTGGCGGGGTTCCTCCAGATGCTCCCTCAGGGCGGGGCCGAGCCGTGACGGTTCGCCCATGGCCCAGATGAGGATGTGGGTATCGAGCAGCAGCTTCACAGCCCACCGGCACTGGGCGCGGCAGTCGGCAGGCCCTCGAACAGATCAGCGATCTCCGCAACGGCGATCTGGTCGAAGTCGTCGGGCACCGAACAATGACCGGCCAATAGACCAAGGCGGCGCCGGGGGGGATTGGCGGAATCGTCAGCCCCGGCCAGGCTGGTGACCTGCACCAGCGGCTTGCCGGCTTTGCAGATCACGAAGCTCTCGCCCGCCACCGCCTCCGCCACGAGCCGGGAGAGCTGGGTCTTGGCTTCGTGCAGGTTGACCTGGCGCACGGCAGCGATGGCGAGATGGACTTAGTTTAACCAAGTCAGTGGTTTCGCTCCCCCACGGCCGACAACCAGAGCAGCCGCCAGCAAGGCCGCCCGATCGCGTTCAGCAACCGGGGCGGCCGCCAACCAGACGGCGACGCAGGCGCCGGCTCCAGCCGAAGGCGGCAGCGGCACCGAACAGGGGCAGAGGGCCAGGCGCGGCGACAGGTGCCGAAGCCGTGGTGCCGACGATCACGGTGCCAGCCGTAACGTATCGTTGACTAACATATTTAATAATGGTTGCATTGGTTAAATCCGTATCAGAAATAAAGCCATAGAATGTAGTGGTTGAGGTTGGCGTTTTCGTCGTTGTAAAGGAGTCGCTATTAATCCCAATTTGCAAGGGAGCAGCGACAATATTTCCAGCGCCATCAGTAACGTAAAAATACCCACCAAAAGCCTTGATTCCCGAACCAAAAGAAAAAGTGAGAGTAGATGGAGCGGAGTTAAGGGTAGACAGATCATTAACGTCTATATTAAAGGTGCCTCCTGTCGCACCGACTGTATAGGAAAAACCCGAGCCTCCTGAATAACTTGGATATTTGTTATACATCTGGGTTTCTGTATAGGCCCCAGGCGCCAGTGCCGCCTCAAAGGCGGCCTTGTTGGTGTACTCAGTAAACATAGCGGCCTGGGCGGCGGGAGCCATGCCCGCCAATGCCGAGCCACCGATCGCAGCCGCCAGGCAAGAGGCCCTAAGGCAATGGAATCGTGTCATTAGATCGTAGATCCTATAAAAATTCTTTCGAATAATCCGCCATTCCTGCTTGGGGGGGGGGGGGGGGCAGTGCCAGTGCTCCAATTGGATAGGGCACGCCGAGCAGCGGGCCGGCCATGGGCGGCTGGAGTCAGTTCACTGTCGCTGCGGCGATGCTGCCAACCCTGTCGGTCGAAGCAAAACACCTCGTCAGGCAATAGCTAAGGAGCTGGCAAGGGTCCTCAGGGCGCCAGCCGCCGCCCCACCCGGGCCACATGCTGGCGCAGGGATTCGGGCAACTCGTGGTGCAGGGAGAGGTCGATGCTCCAAGGAAGCAGCAGGTCATCGAGGGCGCCCATCAGCCGCAGCCGGTCGTGATGGCCGAGGTTCGGCGCCACCAGGCTGAGGTCGATGTCGGAGCCGGGGCGATGGTGGCCCATGGCCCGGGAGCCGTAGAGCCAAACCTCCTGCACCGCAGGCTCGGCACTGAACAGGGCCAGCAGGCGGGCCGAGGCCTCCGGCGGCAGGCCCGGGATCGTCGTCGCGGCGGCGGGATGCTCAGCCATCACCCTCCTTGCCGGCGGGGGCCTGCAGCCGCTGGGTGAGCACCTGGCGCAGCTCCCGGAAACAGGTCAGATAGCGAGCCTCCACCTGCTGGCTCACCTGCACGGCGGTGCTGCGGTTGTAGGTAGGGCTGGTGAGGTTGCGGTCCTGAACCATGGCCAGCCAACTCTCACCATCGCGGATCAGACCCACCCGGAAGGCCAGCCGAAGGGTGTCGCGCGAGCCGATCAGATCGGTGTTGCCCTCCGCCAGCAGCAGGTCGCGCAGGGTGTTCCAGCCCAGCTCGAAACAGTATTCAAAGGCCTTGATCAGCCCCTGACGTTCCCGCTCGTTGAGCGCGGGGGGCTGGAAGAAGGTCTCCAGCAGATCAAGGGCCTGGCAGAAGTTGGCGAAGCGCTGCTGCCAGCGGATATCGGGAGGCATGGC
>CAMDWF010000040.1 GCA_945878795.1 Synechococcus sp. UW140 | reverse complement strand
ATTGGTGTTGGCACGGGAGCCATCCCTGAGCTGATCCACAAATCCACCTTAGCCAGCCATGATTCGTCAACTCGCCCATACCGACTGCCGCTGCCTCTGCCTGCGCTCGTCCACCGCTGCTAACTTTCAAATCCCCTTGCGGCACCTTTTTGAGTGGACCGCCGCCCGGCTCCCCGTCCCCTGCCTCCGAGAGGTCGGTCCCGGCAGTACCCGAGCGGGGATTGTCGTCATCGTTGTCCTTGCGCCAGTTGCTCGACAGCCTCAGCGGCGAACAACGTCGCAATCAGGAGTTGTTGGCTTCCCTTGCCTTTGCCCTGCGCAGCTTTACCAACTTGCAGCGCTTTCTTGAGCTGGTGCCCCTGGCCGCCTCGCGGCTGGTGCAGGCCGAGGGCAGCTTGCTGGTGGTCTTCCATGACGATGGCAGGCTGTGGCGAGACCACCTCAAGGCCACGGCTGGCGATCGCTGCGGCGAGGTGTTGCGGCAGATCTCGGCACTACCCGATGGCCAGTTCACGGCCCCGGCAGGTGGGGAAACCGTTGTGGCGATGCTGGATTCCCTGGTCCGTCGCCTGGTGGGTCCGGCCCAGGTAATGGCCACCTCCATCGTGGCACGCAATCGCCAGCGGGGAAGGTTGTATGTATTCAGTGGCCGGCGGGGCTACTGCTGGAGCGAGGTGTATCGCCGCCATCTCCAGCTCGTGGCCGATCTCACCGGGGTGGCCTTGGAAAACGAGATTCTCCAAGAAGACAGGCGCCGGCACGAACGACTGGATCGTCAGCTGAGCATTGGAGCGGAGATCCAGGCCCAGTTGCTGCCGGACCGCTGCCCCGTGATCGAGGGAGTTGATCTGGCGGCCCGTTGTCGACCCGCTTTCCAGGTGGGTGGGGATTATTACGACTTCATTCCGGCCCGACCCGAGTCCAGCGGCAACCAGCGGGAGCGGGAGTGTTGGGGCCTGGTGATGGGGGATGTGATGGGCAAGGGGGTGCCGGCGGGCCTGCTGATGACCTTATTGAGGGGGATGCTGCGGGCGGAGGTGAGCCGGGGTTTGGCCCCGGATCGCATCCTTGCTGACCTGAATCGACTGGCCCAGGACGATCTGGCCCATTCCCACCGCTTCGTCAGCCTCTTCTATTCCGATTACGACCCGCCCAGCCGACGGTTGCGCTATGCCAATGCCGCCCACAATCCACCCCTGCTCTGGCGTTGTCAGACAGCCCAGGTGGAGAGACTGGACGCCCCGGGAATGTTGATCGGTCTGCAGAGCGAGACCAGCTACGGATGCGGCCAGACGCACCTGGAACCAGGCGACGTCGTTCTTTATTACACCGATGGCGTCACGGAGGCCACGGGCTTCAGTGGCGGTCGGTTTGATGAGGATCGGCTGCTGCGGGCCCTGCAGGTGAGCTGTGGCCGTGGCAGTGGTGCCCAGGAAATCCTCGATCAGCTTTTTGGTCGCTTGGACCGGTTTGTTGGCGCGGATTGCGCCCTGGATGACGACGCCTCGATCGTTGTGTTCAAACTGCGGCAATAACTGATTCTGTCTTGCTTGCCAGGGCCTGACGCCGAGCCCCTGCGACGGGTGCCAAGCTGAACCCCCCCAAAGCCTTGCCATGGCGGCCGATGCTTCGATCCGTTCCCAGGCCTCCGGCGTCACAGGTGGCACGGCGGCTGGCTGGAGCGACCGCTTTGAGCAGGGACTCCATCCCGCCATCGAGCGGTTCAATGCCTCAATTGGCTTCGACATAGCCCTACTCCGGGAGGATCTCGACGGCTCCATTGCCCATGCCCGCATGCTTGGCAATAGCGGTGTGATCACCCCGGAGGAGGCCAGGCGCCTCATCGAGGGATTGGAGGCCATCCGGACCGAGGCGGCCAGCGGAGACTTCCGACCCGGCCTGGAGGCCGAGGACGTCCACTTCGCGGTGGAACGGCGCCTCATCGAGCATCTGGGGGACCTGGGCAAGAAGCTGCATACCGGCCGCAGCCGCAATGATCAGGTGGGCACCGATGTGCGTCTCTGGCTGCGGCGCCGCAGTGATGAGGTGGACCAGGCCCTGGTGCGCCTGCAGAGCGCCTTGCTGGCCCAGGCCGAGGTCCACGCCGACACCCTAATTCCCGGTTACACGCACCTGCAGCGCGCCCAGCCCGTCTGCCTGGCCCACCATCTGCTCGCCTATGTGGAAATGGCCGAACGGGACCGCCAACGTCTGGCGGATGGCCGCCGCCGCCTCAACGTCTGTCCCCTGGGGGCCGCGGCCCTGGCCGGTACCCCGGTGCCGATCGATCGTCGGGCTACCGCGGCCGAATTGGGTTTTGGGGCGATCTATGCCAACAGTCTTGATGCTGTCAGCGATCGGGATTTTGCGGTGGAATTCATGGCCACCGCCAGCTTGGTAATGGTGCACCTCAGCCGCCTCAGCGAGGAGGTGATCCTTTGGGCCAGTGAGGAGTTTGGCTTCGTCAGCCTCACCGACCGCTGCGCCACCGGCAGCAGTCTGATGCCCCAGAAAAAAAACCCCGATGTGCCCGAACTGGTGCGGGGCAAGAGCGGCCGGGTCTTCGGCCATCTGATGGGGCTGCTAACCATGATCAAGGGTCTTCCCCTCGCCTACAACAAGGATTTTCAAGAAGACAAGGAGGCGCTTTTTGATGGCGTCAGCACCACCTTGGCCAGCCTGGAGGCGATGGCGATCTTGATGGAGGAGGGCCTGGAGTTTCGGCCCGCCCGGCTGGAGGCGGCGGTGGCTGCCGATTTCTCAAATGCCACGGATGTGGCGGATTACCTGGCCGCCCGCGGGGTTCCATTTCGCCAGGCCTATCAGCTGGTGGGTGCTTTGGTGAAGACCTGCCTTGCAGAGGGGATCCTGCTGCGGGACCTTCCCCTGGAGCGCTGGCAGGCCCTCCATCCTGCGTTTGAGGCCGACATCCATGCCACCCTCGAACCGAGGCGGGTGGTAGCGGCCCGTCGCAGTGAGGGGGGCACGGGTTTTGCCTTGGTGCGAGGCCAACTGGACCTTTGGCGCCGTCGCCTGGCCGGAGAGACCGCAAGCTAGGCGCAGGTTCTGCTGATTTCAACAAGGAGAGGAATCCATCCTGTTCGGAGGATTAACGTGGGTGGGTTGTTGGCCTTAGCGCCACTTCCATTTTCCGCGTTGGTCCCCTCTGGTTCTTCCGTGAGCATTTTCGTAGGCAATCTCCCCTTCCGCGCTGAGCAGGAGGACGTCTCTGAACTTTTCGCCCCCTTCGGCGAGGTCGTGACCTGTTCCCTTCCCCTCGAGCGGGAAACCGGACGCAAGCGGGGCTTCGCGTTTGTTGAAATGGCCGATCCCGAGGGGGAGAACCGCGCCATTGAGGCTCTCCAGGGAGCCGAGTTGATGGGCCGACCTTTGCGCATCAACAAGGCTGAACCCCGGCCCGCCGGCGGCGGTGGTGGCGGGGGCGGTGCCCGCCGTGGCGGTTATGGCGGCGGCGGTGGCGGCTATGGCGGTGGTGGCTACGGCGGCGGCTATGGCCGTGGCGGAGATGCAGGGGTTGAGCGGGGTTCCGGCGCCCGTGGCTGGGAGGATCGCAGCCATGGCGGCGGAGATAGTTTCGACCCCGGTCGTGCCCGTCGTCGCCGCAGCGGCGGCGGGGAATATCCCGGCGCCGAAGGCTGAATCCGCAGGCCTAGACCCCCCGGGCTTCCAGCTGTTGGGCAGCCGCGACCAGCACTTCGGGTCCGGCCTCCAGCCGGCAGGCCTGCTGGGTGATGGAGTTGCGCCAGTGGCGTGCTCCGCCTACCCCTTGCACCAGGTGCACCAGGTGGCGGGCAATGGGCCACAGGCGACCTCCCCTGGAGCACCATTGCTCGGCATGGGGCACCAGGCCCCTGACGACCGATGCGGCGCTGGCCTCGGTTCCGGCTTGGTCAAACAGGATCCGGTCCACCGCCTTCCACCGCAGCGGATGGCCGTAGGCGGCGCGACCCACCATCACCCCGTCCAAGCCCATGGACCCCTCGTCGGGTTTGGAGCCTGGGGTCCCAGATAGCACTGATTCGCAATCTTCCAGGGTTTCAAGGCCCCCATTGAGCTCGATCAGTAGGCCTGGCCGTGTTTGTTTGAGCTGCTGCACCAGGTCCCAGCGCAGGGGGGGCACTGTTCGGTTTTGGTGGGGGTCCAGCCCCTTGAGCCAGGCCTTGCGGGCATGGACGCTGAATCGGCTGGCGCCGCCGCTGGCCACCGTGTCCACAAACTGCACCAGCTCAGCGAAGGAATCACGGGCGTCGATGCCGATGCGGTGCTTCACCGTTACGGGTAGGCCGCTGGCCTGGACCATGGCCGCCACGCAGTCGGCCACCCGTTCGGGCTCGGCCATAAGGCAGGCACCGAACCGCCCTTGAACCACCTTGGCACTGGGACAACCCACGTTCAGGTTGACCTCGTCGTAGCCCCACTCGGCTGCCAGGGCGGCAGTTTGCGCCAGAATTTTTGGGTCGTCGCCCCCCAGCTGCAGGGCCAAAGGCCGCTCGATCGGATCACAGCCCAGCAACCGTTCCAGGCGCCGCTGCCGTTCGCTGCCATCGGCACTGGCTTCCTGAAGAATGTGATGGATGGCCCTGGCCACCACCATTTCGCTGTAAAGCAAGGCATGGCGGCTGATTTGACGCATCAGCACTCGGAAATGCCGATCCGTGCAGTCGAGCATCGGCGCCACACTGAATCGGTAAGCCTGTTCCATGCCCCCATGCTGCCTAACCACACGTCGGTCCTCGTGGCCGGTGGCGGTCCGGCCGGATTCATGGCGGCGATCACGGCCGCGGAGGCCGGGGTCAAGGGGGTGCTGATCCTGGAGGCCACCACTGAGCCGCTGCACAAGGTGTTGATCAGCGGCGGTGGCCGTTGCAACGTCACCCATGCCTGTTGGGAACCCCGGGCGCTGGTGGGCAATTATCCCCGCGGTGGCAAGGCGCTGCTGGGCCCCTTTTCCCGCTTCGCAACCGCCGACACGGTGGCTTGGTTTGCCGCCCGGGGGCTGACCCTGGTGGAAGAGGCCGATGGACGGCTGTTTCCTTCCACCCATCGATCTGCCTCCGTCGTCGCCGCGTTGCGGCGCCTGGCCCGGGACGCCGGTGTCAACCTTCAGTCAACCCAGGCCCTGCAGACGGCCGAGGCCCGGGATGGCGGTTTTCGGCTCGGCCTGCGCGGCGGCGGGAGCCTGATGGCGGATCGTTTGGTGTTGGCGACCGGCAGCCACCCCAGTGGCCATCGTCTGGCCCGCGCCCTGGGACACACGATTGTGCCGCCAGTTCCCTCGTTGTTCAGCCTCAGCCTTGATGCGCCTTCGCTACTCCATTTGGCAGGGGTGGCCATGGATCCGGTGGGTCTGCGGCTTGTCCCCCCCAGCGAGCAAGACCCTGCCCCTTCCCGCGGCCAGAGGGCTGGGGAACCGCTGCAGCGGGGTGCGGTGCTGATTACCCACAGGGGGCTGAGTGGTCCGGCTACTTTGCGGTTGACCGCCTTTGCGGCCCGTCGATTGCGGCAATGGGGCTATCGCGCCACCCTTGAGGTGGATTGGACCGGGGGGCTCTCCCAGGTTGAAATGGAAAGCCACTTCCACGAGGCCCGGCGCCAGCAAGCCCGCCGGCAAATGGGCAGTTGGCGTCCTTGGAGCGCCCTGAGCCGGCGGCTCTGGGGGTCTCTGTTGGCGGAGCATGGTGTGGCGCTGGAGCAGCGCTGGGCCGATCTTTCCGGCCCAATCCAACGGCAGTTGATCCAATCCCTGCGAGCCAGCCGCTACCCCGTCGTCGGAAGGGGGCCCTTCGGGGAAGAGTTCGTGACCGCCGGCGGTGTGCCCTTGGCCGAACTTCAGCCAACCACCTTCGAAAGTCGATCCCATAAGGGGCTTTATTTTGCGGGCGAGGTGCTGGATGTGGATGGGGTAACCGGCGGCTTCAATTTCCAGCATTGTTGGACGAGCGGCTGGATAGTGGGTGGGGCTTTGGCGGCTGATGTGCGGCAAGATTGATCTAGCGAATCTTGTCGAATACCGAGAACATCGGTAAATACATGGCAACTAATATTGATGCCACAATGCCACCAACCAACACGATCATGGCGGGTTCGATCAGGGAGGTAATCAGCTTGACGGAGGCGCTTATTTCATCTTCATAAAAGTCGGCCACCTTGGAGAGCATGGCATCCATGTTGCCGGTTTCCTCACCCACTCCAAGCATGCTGATGGCCAGCTCTGGGAATAAATTTTTGCTATACAATGCAGCGCTCAGCTGCACCCCTTCACTGACATCCTGCCGGCAGGCTTTGATGGCATCGCTCATCACACGATTACTCGTGGTTTCAAAAAGAAGATCCAGAGCCATCAAAATAGGCACGCCGGCTTTAGATAGGGAAGCCAAGGTTCGGCAGAACTGGGCAGTCACTGTTTTTTGGATCAGGTCGCCAAATAGGGGAATTTTGAGGATAAGTCGATCAATCTGCAGACGCCCTGAGGATGTCTGGTAGTAGCGCCCAAACAAGACGAAGGCCAGTATTAGGGCCGCGATGATAAACAACGCCCCAGGTGAGCGAAGAAAGTCACTTAGGGTGACCATGAAACGAGTAAAGGCAGGCAGCTCGGCATTGAGTGTCTTGAACGTTTCGGCAAAGCTGGGAATCAGGAATATCGTCATGCCAAGAAATACCAGAATAGCTAGCACAAAAACTGTTACTGGGTAGCTAAGAGCCCCTTTGATCTGGTTCTGTAGCTTGGAGTTTTGCTCCAGTAGCAAGGCCAGCCTACGTAGTGTTTCATCGAGGACACCACCGGCCTCACCGGCTTCCACCATGGCAACGGTGAGGTTGTCGAACACCCGTGGCCAATTCCGCATTGACTTGGCCAGGCTTTCGCCCTGGTTTACATCCTGAATCATGCTTAAGAGAGCCCTGCGAAACAAGGGGGGCTTTTGCTGACTCTGAATCATATCAAGACTGCGAAGAATGGGTACCCCCGCATTAACCATGGCTGCCAATTTGTTGGCAAAAATCGCCTTATCGCTGATGGTTACCGGTTTTTCCAGCCAGCGTTTCCAGCCCCCTGAGTCCCTTGGCTTTGCCTCGACAGGGGTTGCGTTGCTAGAGCGACTGAGGGTGGTGTAAGTCACCCCTCGGCGCCGCAGGAACCTGCGGGCTGCCGCCGGGGTATCGGCTTCCAGATTGATCTCGCGCTGCTTACCAGATTTGGTGCTGTAAGTCGCCGTAAATGTGGGCATGGGCGGAAGCGGGGTATGGGGTAGGAGGGTTAGTGGACAGCCATTGCGTCACCAAATTGGAACAGCCGTTCCAGTTCATCGGATCGCCCAGACTTGGCGAGTGCTTCGGCCTGGCTGATACGTCCTTCCTCCACCAAGGTCGCCAGGGCCCTCTCCAAGGTTTGCATTCCTTGATTGGCACCTGTTTGGATCTGGGAATAGATCTGGGCAGTCTTGGCTTCGCGGATCAGGTTGGCGATGGCAGGGGTATTCACCATGATCTCTTGGGCCATGACCCGGCCAAAGGATCCGTTGACGATCGAAGTGTTGTTGCATAGGGTTTGACTGAAAACTGCCAATAGACTGCTACTCAATTGCACCCGGATTTGGGCTTGTTGGCCGGTGGGGAAAACGTCAACCATCCGGTCGACGGTCTGGGATGCGGAACTGGTGTGCAAGGTGCCAAGAACTAAGTGGCCAGTTTCGGCTGCGGTGATGGCGAGTTGAATTGTTTCAAGGTCGCGCATTTCACCGACTAAAATTACATCAGGATCTTCCCGTAGGGCAGCCCGCAGGGCATTGGCAAAGCTGCGGGTATCTTCGTTGACTTCGCGTTGATGGATGATCGATTTGACATTTTTATATGTAAATTCGATCGGATCTTCAATGGTAATTATGTGTTCAGATCTCGTCTGGTTGATTTGATTCAGCACCGAAGCAAGCGTGGTTGATTTACCCGATCCAGTCGGTCCCGTCACCAACACCAGTCCGCGGGGCGAGCGGCACACCTGCTCGAGGATCGGGGAGGAGCCCAGGTCGGCAAGGCTGGGAATGTGACTACCCAGTGCACGCAAACAGGCAGCGTAGGTGCCACGTTGACGATAAACATTGACTCGGAAACGCCCAACTCCGCGGAGTCCGTAGGAGCAATCGAGTTCCCAGTCCTGTTCTAGGTGCTTGCGCTGGGAATTGCTGAGCAGCGAGAAAATCAACCGGCTGCAATCATCATCCGTCAGGGACTCGTCGTGGATCGGACGCAACTTGCCGTTGAAGCGGCCATAGGGGGGTTGCCCTGCGGCCAGGTGGAGATCACTGCCACCAGCTTTGACCAGATCGGCCATCAGATCTTCAATCATCAGTTCATTCATCGACCTAGCTCCGTGCTTCGAGACAGTAGGGGCATTCCAACCATTCGTCTTGGAGGCCTGCTCCGCAACATTTGCAGGTGAGGGTGCTGAGGGCCCGGGCCTGGCGCTCGGACTCCAGGCCCGAATCGGTGAGCAGCATGCGTTCGACCTCTTCGAGACTGGTCATGCCCACCCGAACCAGCTCAAGGCCATAACCCAGCAGGGTTTTCATTCCATTTTCGATGGCGAGTCGACGCAATTCATTGGTGCTGGCCTTTCGGGAAACAGCGGCGGCCAGGGACTCCGTCATGGTAAGAACCTCGTACACTCCTACCCGGCCCGAATAGCCTCGACCGTTGCATTGCGGGCAGGCCCCTTCGCTCCCAGCAGTCACCGTGCAGGCGCGAAAGAAATTGGGGGTGCTTTCGTGGGTTCCCATCATGCCGAAGTGGGCTAGCTCATTTTCGCTAGGCTGGTGTGGAATACGGCAATTGCTGCATAGTTTGCGCACCAACCGCTGGGAGACTACCCCGAGCAGGGAAGCGCTGACTAGAAAGGGTTCGACACCCATCTCATCGAGTCGGGCGAAGGCACTGACCGAATCATTGCAGTGAAGGGTGGTGAGCACCAAGTGACCGGTGAGGGCCGCTTCGATGGCGGTCTTGGCCGTTTCGATGTCACGGGTTTCGCCTACTAGAAGCACATCCGGGTCTTGACGCATGAAAGCCCTGAGGGCCATGCTGAAATCGTAACCCTTTTCGCGATTGACTTGGGTTTGGGTGATGCCACGTAGGCTGTATTCAATCGGGTCTTCTACGGTGCAGATATTGATTGCCGGATCGTTGCGTTCACCGAGCAGGGCATATAGAGTTGTGGACTTGCCTGAACCTGTCGGTCCTGTCACCAGGATCATCCCAAAAGGCTTGACTCCCATGTTGCGCACGAGCTGCCGCACCCGTCCATCGGTGATTAGGCCATCGAGACCTTCCAAGGTGGCGCTGTTGTCGAGCAGTCGCATCACCACTTTTTCGCCATGGCGTCCGGGCAGGGTGCTGACGCGGAAGTCGGTGCTGCGGCCACGGTAACTGCGCCGAATCCTGCCATCCTGGGGAAGACGCCGCTCCGAAATATCAAGATCAGCCATGATCTTGACCCTGGATGTGATCGCTGGCGTCATTTTTTTGGGCAGGCTCTCTATATCGCTCAGCACGCCATCCATGCGGAACCGAATCAGAAGACGATCATCCTGTGGCTCCATGTGTATGTCGCTTGCCTTCGTTGTGAGGGCTTCAATAAGGATACGGTCAACTAGATTGAGAACAAGAGAGTTATTTTCTTCTCGGCCGCTGGCCTCCAGATCTTCGCCAGCGTCGTTCGTGTTTTCAGTGTCAGTCGTCGCAACTGATTTGCCAAAATTTAGGTCGCTAAACAGAGAAGGGCGATGTGTATCGTCAGGCCGCGCATTAATGGTTTCATGGTTCATGGCGTACTCATCCAGTCGGCGGAGGCGGCAGCGATGGGCGAAGGGCTATCGCCAAGAAGCTCTTTGACAATCGATGGTAATCAAAAAGTACCGTTTTGAATCTATGGTATGCCGATTGTTGGGATCCTGGCGGAGGTGCGGGCTTCCGCAGCTTGTGGCCTGGGGCCTCTGGCCTTCAACATGGATCCATCCGACATTTCGTGCCCAGGCAGTATGAGCGGCGATTTTCCCAGCGCTGGCGACTCCCACCAAGAGCAGCCGACCATCCCTAAGGCTCACGATGCGGATGCTGGATGGAGTGATGCCCCTGGCACGCCCCACCAAAGTGGCGGTGCGCCGGCTGTTTCAGAGACTTTGCCCGGCGAGCGATCAGACGGGGCCGAGGTTTCCGAGGCACTGGGCCAAGGGGACGCTGGATCGGCCCAGGACGACAGTGGCGTTGCCAATTTGGACGCTCGCTTGCTGGCCCTGCAGGCCGAGAACGAGAGCCTCAAGGGCCAATACATGCGCATCGCCGCAGATTTCGACAACTTTCGCAAGCGCCAGAGCCGCGATCAGGACGATCTCCGCCTCAAGATCACCTGCTCCACCCTCAGTGAAATTCTGCCTGTGGTGGACAACTTTGACCGGGCCCGCCAACAGCTCAATCCCCAGAGCGAGGAAGCCCAGGGCCTGCATCGCAGCTATCAAAATCTTTACAAGCAGCTGGTGGATGTGTTCAAGCAGCTGGGCGTCTCCCCCATGCGGGTTGAAGGCGAGCCCTTCGACCCCACCCTGCACGAGGCCGTGCTGCGGGAGCCCAGCCAGGAGCATCCGGAGGATGTCGTCATCGAGGAGCTGCAGAGGGGCTACCACCTCAATGGCCGCGTGCTGCGCCACGCATTGGTGAAGGTGTCCATGGGTCCAGGTCCAGGGGGCGCTCCCCCAAGCGGCGCTGAATTGGGACCTGCCGAGCAGGCCGGCTGATGGCGGATTACTACGAGCTGTTGGGCGTCCGCCGTGATGCCGATCCGGACACCCTCAAGCGGGCCTATCGGCGGCTGGCTCGCCAATACCACCCTGATGTCAACAAGGATCCGGCCGCTGAAGAAAAATTCAAGGAGGTCGGCCAGGCCTATGAGGTTCTGAGCAATCCCCAGACCAGGGCCCGTTACGACCAGTTCGGCGAGGCCGGCCTAGGCGGTGGCGGCATGCCCGATATGGGCGATATGGGTGGTTTCTCCGACCTTTTCGAGACCTTTTTCAGTGGTTTCGGCGGCGGAGCTGGCGGCAGTGGTGGTGGCGGCCCACGCCGCCGCAGTCCTCGCCAAGGCAACGATCTGCGCCTGGATCTCTCGATCAGCTTCAGCGAGGCCATCGCCGGTATCGAGAAGGAGGTGCAGGTACGTCATCTGGAAACCTGCAGCACCTGCGCGGGCACTGGTGCCAAGGAGGGCAGTGCTCCCACTGGGTGCACCAGTTGCGGCGGCGCTGGTCAGGTGCGGCGCGCCACACGTACCCCTTTCGGTACTTTCACCCAGGTGGCCCCTTGCCCCACCTGCGAGGGCACGGGCGAAATGATCGCCGATCCCTGTGGCAGCTGCGGCGGCCAGGGCCTCAGAGAAGTGCTCAAGACTTTGCGCCTCAACATTCCCGCCGGCGTCGATACCGGCACCAGGCTGCGGGTGGCCAATGAGGGCGATGCAGGTCAAAGGGGCGGCACCTCGGGGGATTTGTACGTGTTTCTGGGGGTCAAACCCCACCCCCAGTTGCGGCGTGACGGCATCACCATCCTGTCGGAGGCCCCGCTGAGTTACCTGCAGGCCATCCTGGGCGACACCATCGAGGTAGAGACTGTGGATGGCATCGACAAGCTGGAGATTCCAGCGGGCACCCAGCCCGGCACGGTTTTGACCATGAAGGGCAAAGGGGTGCCCAAGCTGGGCAATCCGGTGGCCCGTGGCAATCATCAGGTCACCGTCAAGGTTCAGTTACCCACCAAGATCAGCGGCGATGAACGGGACTTGTTGGAACAACTGGCCGGTCACCACAGAAGCAAAGGGCAACGACCGCCCCACAAGAGTGGCTTGTTCGGAGGGCTGTTCGGCTGACCGTGACCCCTGCACCCCTGCAATGCCTCGATCTGCGCGGCA
>CAMDWF010000039.1 GCA_945878795.1 Synechococcus sp. UW140 | reverse complement strand
CACAAAGGTGCGGCTTAGCTGGGTGACCAAAAGGGGTACCAAGATCAGCAGCAGCAGGATGCGCAGGGCCACCAAGGTCGAGTCCCGTCGGCGGCGAAAACCAGCCAGAACGCTGGCTTCGGCCTCCGGGTCCAGTTGGCGACGCACCTGATCGACGGCACCCAGCAGGCTGCGGGGCAAAAGTTCTGGGGTGCGGCTAAGGCTCGGCAGCACATTGCGCTTGGAGTCATAACGCGTCACAACAGTTTCGATTAAATTCAGTTGGCGCAGTTCCTGGCCGGCAAGTTGGCCCCTTATCGGCTCAAGGCGATGCATCGATTCGAGGCAAACCTGCAAGGCCGCACGAAATTTACGCAGTACCTGGGCCTGTATCCCCTTGGGCAGGCGAAGTTCCAACTCGGGCCGCACCGGACGATCGTTGTAGTGCTCCAGCTCGATGCTTTGGATCATCAGGGCCGCTTCATAGCCCCGTTCCAAGTCGTGGTTAATCCGGATGGTGCCGCTGTTGGTGTTCGTCGTGGTGTTGCCCTTGCCGTTGGCAAAAGCGCCGATCCAATTGCTGAGACCCATGGTAATCAACGAGGACTCAACGGGAGAAGATCCACCAGGTCAGCATGGGCACGATCGTGCCCACGGCCAGCAAGGCGACAATCCAGGTAAACGCATTGCTCTTGGCGGTTTCCTCCTGGCTCGGGATTGTGCTGGCTGGCGCGGTCACCGTTTCTTCCACCGGCTCGCCCGGATCCTCCCCGCCTGCCAACACAGTTGCCAAACGCTCCAGTCCATCAAGGGTGGCCTGCCGGTAGCGCTCACCGCTGCGCAGGGGCAGGGCCATTGTGGTCCGGGCAGTACTGCGCAATAGATCGGGTGTCAGTTGGCGCTCGACACTAGGGTCAGCAACAAGGCTGGCGGCCCTGGTCTGGGTGTCGAGCAAGATCAGCAGCCGCGATTGATCGGGCGCGGCGTCGTGCCACTTTTGAAGCAATTGCTGGCCCAACTGTTCAAGGCTGACCCCATAGTCAAGACGGTCGATCGTGATCAGCTGGGCATCGAGGTGATCGGCCTCCAGGGCCGTCAGGGCCTTTTCGATGTCGCCGCTGGCGGCCCGACTCAATACCTTGGCCCGATCTAGCACATGGGTTGTCGGAGGCAACGCAGGCAGGTCGCCCACGGCCAGGGCCATTGCCGGCCAGGCAGTACCTAAAAGGAGCAAAGCCGAGATCAGTAGGGAGGCAAGCCAAGCCCAGGGTCGGGCTTGGTGATGCTGGCGAAAAAGAGGGGCCATGGGGCGGGGCCATGGGGCGCGTTCGAGGAGCAAGGCGATCGCACGGGTATCTCCAGTTTGACTTAGACCGCCAGCGCCTTCCACAGGGACGGTGCCACGGGGTCGGATCGGCCATTGTTGGCCTTGCTGTGACGCGTCCTATGGCCACACCCCTGGCCTCCCGCCTGATGCTGGCCATCGGCCTGGTTGCCCTGGCCCTGGTCGTTCTCAACCAGGTGACGGCCCCCCGCATCGATCCGCCGTTGGAGCGCGCCGCCGTCCTGGCCAGCCTGTTGGCGGTGGTGTTGATGCTGGTAGCGGCCTTGTGGCAGCGAATCCAGCCCCCGGCTGCCCCCCGGGCCGACCTGAAGGGCCGCGAAGGCCTTGAGCTGGCCGCCGACCTGCCCGAGCCCCTGCGCCGGGAGCTGGCCTGGGGCAGCCGCATGTTGTTGACCGCCACTCCCGCCGCCGTGGTGCTGCTCCAGTCAGGTAGCCAGAGCCTGCTGCGCCGGGGACTACTGGCTGACACAGAGTTTTGCCTGGGGCCGATCTGTCAACAAAGCCTGGAGCGACAAAAGGCCATCTCCTTGGTGGATCTAAGCCTTTATCCAGGGCGGGTCGAATTTGAGCCGCTATTGAGCGATTTGCCGGCCGTGGTGGTGCAGCCGGTGGGCGAGGAGGCGGTGTTGGTTTTGGGGGGCTGGTCGCCGCGCTGCTTCAGTCAGGCCGATCTGTTGTGGATTGGGGGATGGGCCGAAAAACTCATAGACGCAGGGGTTCCGGCTTGGGCCGCGCAGGCGCAGGGGGCAGCGGCCGCTGCCGGCGAGGCACCGCAAACGAGCTGATCACCCGCCCGCCGGGCGTGGAAACATTGAAATCCCCCTCAGGTCCGAGGCGGCCCGAGAGTTGGCCTGCCTGGATGCGTTGGCGCTGGGCGGTCCGCTGATAGTCCACATCGCCCTCGGCGAAGAGGGTTTCGTCTTGCCAATTCCAGCGGCAGAGCCTGGCGCTCAGGGATTCACCCCTGCGCTGCAGCCGGCAGCCTAGGGGGATGGTGGCTGTGGTCTGGCGGGCCTCGATCACGAGGCTGTTGCCGCCAACCGTCAACTCCTTCCAGTGGCCGCTGAAAACCTGGTCACTGTTGAGGGTCTGGGCCGCCCCATCCAGCTGCAGATTCTGGCCATCTAGATCGAACTTTGCGAAGGTATCGCGCACCTGGACGGGGGCTTTGAGCTGGTAGCGCTGCTGACGGGTATTGCCGTTCAGGCCTGCGGCGGTGAGCGTTTGGGGCAAAGCTTGGGGGGGACGGCCGGGGGGCAGGCGCGTGATTCGCAACGGACCCTCGGCATCCAGGGCCCCATCCCCCGGTTGCCAGGTGAGCCTTTGGGGAAGGGCCACCACTTCGGGGTTGGTACGCCGTTGGCGGCTGAAGGGGTCGCTGGGTTTCCCCCAGCGCTCAATCTGCGGCGCCCCCTCCAGTTCGAGTCGGTCGCGATCAAACAGGAAGCGAGCCCGCTGGGCGCCGAGCCTGTGCAGGCCGTCTTCGGCCATGGGGCCGCGATCGATGCGCAGGAGCTTTTGGCTGGGAAGCCAGCGGGCTCTGCGGGCCGTAATCAATACCGGTTGGGGGCCGTGGCGTTCTACCCGGATGTCCCCCTCCAACACAATCACCTCACCGTCATTGATCACCGTGCCGCTGGTGGCTTGGAGCCGATAGAGAGGCTTTCCGGCGACGTAGATGACGCCCCGGGGAGATCGGGCCTGGGCGACCCGGCGCCTGATGTCGTAGCGGGCCTCCGGACTGGTCAATTCCCAGGTGGGTTGGCCGCTCTGATCCTGTTGTTTCAGATCGAGGGCACGAAACACAAAGGGAGGGGAGCCATCGTCAAAGGTGGTTGGCGGCCGGCTGCAGCCCATGGGCACCAGCCCCAGGGCCCCCAGCAGCCAGGGCCCATACCGGCGCCAAGCGGAGCTCACAGGGGGGAATCCAACTCCAGGCGCTGCATCACCGGCACCGGTTCAGGGAGGGGATCACCAGGACGCAGCAGGCCCCATTGGCGGACTGAGTGCCAGGTGAGGCTTGGCCCTGCTTGGGGATCTGCCCATGGGGGCTCTGCCTCTGCGGCAGTGCGATCGCCTGTTTCGCTGCCGGCCCCGCTCACCAGGGCCGGTTGGCCCAGCTGGCTGAGCATGCGGGCCGATAGGTCGGGAACCAAGGGAGCCAACAACACCGCCAGAGAGCGGCTCACCTCCAACACCGCATAGAGGTCGGACCCAACAACCGCTTCCTGGCCCGGTTGTTTCATCTGTTTCCAGGGGGCCTGAGTGTTGAGGTAGCCATTGGCGGTTTCGGCCAGCCGCAGCAAGGATTCGGCCGCGCCGCGAAACTCCAGTGCCCCCATGGCGGCATCAAATTGAGCGACGGCGGCGACGGCGGCGATGGCCAAGGGATGGCTTGGCTCCAGGGCGGCGCCGGCGGGAGGCACGCCACCGTCAAACCACTTGCGGGCCATGGAACTGGTGCGATTGAGCAGGTTGCCGATGGTGTTGGAGAGATCGTTATTGACCAGATCGCTGAAGCGTTGCTGCTGGAAATCACCGTCATCGCCGAAGGGAATATCCCGCAGGAGATACCAGCGCACCGCATCGGGCCCACAGCGCTCAAGCAAGACTTCAGGATCGAGGACATTGCCCAGGGATTTGCCCATCTTCTGTCCCTCGCGGGTCAAGAAGCCATGGCCGAAGACCCGCTTTGGCAACTCCAGCCCCGCCGACATCAACATCGCCGGCCAGAAGACGGCATGGAAGCGCAAAATATCCTTGCCAATCACATGCAGATCGGCCGGCCAGCCCCTTGAGAGGGCCAACTCCAAATCGGGGGGGTCATCGCTTTGCAGCAGGGCGGATATATAACCAAGCAAGGCGTCAAACCACACATAAAACGTGTGCCCTTGATGGCCGGGTACGGGGATACCCCAGGGCACGTCTAGACGGGAAATCGAGAAATCCTTCAGACCTCCGGCCACAAAATTTTGCACCTCCCGCTGCCGCGATGCCGGCGCCACAAAGCCCGGGCTGGCCACCAGCCGTTCGATGGGTTCTTGATAGCGCGAAAGCCGGAAGAACAGATTCATTTCATCGCGCCATTCCAGGGGCCGCTGGTGTACAGGACAGCTCGGATCGGTGGCTGTGGCCGGATCGTCCTTGTATTCCTCACAGGCGACGCAATACCAACCCTGCTGGCGGCCTTCCCGCACGTCACCGTTGGCCTCAACCCGCGCAAAGAACTGCTCGACTATGGCCCGATGGCGGGGCTCGGTGGTACGGATGAAGTGGTTGTTGCTGATCTGCCAGCGCTGCCAGAGATCCCGAAACCGTGCCGACACGGCGTCGCAATGGGCCTGGGGGGTCAGGCCCGCCGCAGCGGCGGTACGTTGAATTTTCTGGCCGTGCTCATCACAGCCGGTGATGAATTCCACCCGTTGCCCCTGAAGCCTCTGGTAGCGGGCGATCGCATCACAGGCCACGGTGGTGTAGGTGCTGCCCAGATGGGGGCGATCGTTGACGTAGTAAAGGGGCGTGGTGAGCGTGAAGGGCATCGGGGCGTCGCAAGACGGAGGGGATCCCGACCGGCCTGAGGGCTTCTGGGCCAACGGCAAGGCCCAGACCCGTAGGCGATCTTAGCCAGCGGCCTCGGCAGCCCCCTGGACAGGGGCAACCCCTACGCACCAGGATCAAACCAGGCGCCCTCAGACTACCCATGACCGATCCGGTGGAGGTGCTGGTCTGGGGTGGCGGCACGGGCGGGATGGCCGCCGCCCTTCAGGCCGCCCGATCCGGCGCCACTACCCTGCTGTTAACCCCTGGTAGCTGGGTGGGGGGCATGGTCAGTGCCGCAGGGGTTTGCGCACCCGATGGCAACGAACTGAGTCCCTGGCAAACCGGTCTCTGGGGGGCCCTGCTGCGGGAACTGGCCCGCGACGAACCCCTGGGACTCGATCACAACTGGGTCAGTTGTTTTGGCTATCGCCCAGCCACGGCCGAGGCGATCCTGCGCCGCTGGCTGCGGGCCGAACCCCGCCTGCAGTGGTGGCCAAGCTGCCGCCTGCTGGAGGTGCGGTGCGCCGGGGATCGCATCGTTTCGCTACGGGTAGAACGGCCGCTGGTGCCAGGGGGAGGGCAGCAAAACATCCAGGACATTGGCGCCCAGGTGGTCATCGATGGCAGTGACAGGGGTGAGCTGATCGCCCTGGCCGAGGCCCCGTTCCGTTATGGCTGGGAGCCCAAGGAGCAGTGGCAAGAACCCAGTGCCCCTGAGCAGGCCCGGTTGGACAGCGAGCCCTTTTTCCAGCACCAACCCATCCAGTCCCCCACCTGGGTGTGGCTGGGTCAACTGCGAAACGACGCCCAGCCGGCAGCTCCCGATGACCCGGCCATGTCCCCCCCTGGCGAAACGATGGCGCGGGGGATCGCCGTCGATGGGTCAAGGGGCGTCTTGCCCCAGGGACCCTTTGCGGACTCATGCACGGCCTTTGGCCTCGATCGCACCCTCACCTATGGCCGCCTCCCCGGGGGGCTGGTGATGCTGAATTGGCCTTTGCACGGCAACGATTGGCATGGGGGCCTCCAGCGTGCCTTTACCAGAGGGGGGCCAGCGGCGGCCTTCCCGGCTGATGGCGCAGAAACGGAATTGGCGGACGAGATGCGGACCCACAGTTGGGCCTTTGCCCAGGCCTTGGCAGTTGCCAGCGGGGGCCGCCTGGAAGCTGCGCCGGTTTTTCCCGATGCCTTGGCGGCGGCCGGGGGCGAGCTGGAGGGAGACCAGAGCCTGGCCCTGGTGCCCTACTGGCGGGAAGGACGGCGCTTGGTGGGGTTGGAGGTGGTGGTGGAGCAGCAGTTGTTGCCGCTGGGTCCAGGGGCCTGCCGGGCCCCCCTGCCTTTGTTGCCAGGGGGAAGCTGCAGCGCCATTGCCGTGGGGAATTACGCCAATGACCATCATTACCCAGGTCCCGACTGGCCCCTGGCGCCCAAGAGCTGTCGCTGGGGTGGCCGCTGGAGCGGAACCCCCTTCACGATTCCCTACGGGGCCCTGGTCAGCGCCAGCGTCAGCAATCTGTTGGCGGCGGACAAAGCCATCAGTGTCAGCCACATGGCCAATGGCGCCACCCGGCTGCAACCCCTGATGCTCAACGTGGGCCAGGCGGCGGGGCTGGCGGCAGCCTTGGCGGTGTGCCGCGGGCAGCCGCCAGCCGCCGTCCCCGTGGCCGCAATCCAACGGGAGCTGATCGGGGACCCCCAGGCCCCAGCCGGTCCCTTGCCCCTCTGGGATACCCCCTGGCATCACCCCGAATGGGCCGAGCGTCAACGGCAGGCCCTGGCGGATCCCGCCGCCTTAACCCCGGGGGGATGGCTCAGGGGCAGTGGCGGAGCCGGAGCGGCCAGCGAGGCCCCCCCCGTACCTGGAGAACGGCTTTGGCAAGGGGAATTGCGGCCCGATGGTCAGGGAGGATTCAGCCTGGTCTTGGCGGATCGGCAGCCTCCATGCCAAGGCTCCCAGGTTTGGCCGCTGATCACCTTGGAGCCGGCCCTGCATGCCTGGCTGCTCGCCCAGGAGCGGCCCCGGCCCGTGGATCTGATCGGCTGCGCCAACCCCTGGGGGCCCTGGCTGCGGGTGTCCCGCCTGGCTGGGCCCTGACCCGCGGTGACGCCCCCAGGGCGCACCTCCCCTGGCGGGGTGAAAGGGGTCAGGCGACGGCCTGGAGTTTGAGCACGTCCCGCAGGGAATCCACTTGCTGGATCCGCAGCAAGAGGACATCCGCCGGTTGACTGCGGGGCGGGCATTCGGCCGCCAGGGTCATTGCCAGATCTTCGGCCCAGACCAGGCCAAGGCGTTGGTCCTGACGCAGCCAGCGCAAAAACAGGGCGGGCCACTGGCCCTGGGGATGCTGCTCAAACCAGACCTGCTGCCAGTGGCGCTGGTCTTCCCGGGAGATCTGTTGCACCTGGCGAAGGGGTGTTTCCAGTTCGCTAAGGAGGCTGGCGAGGCTGGCCTCATCCAGGGGGTCGGTGCCTTGGCGCAGGGCCTCGAACTGGCGTTGGGTCACCAGATCGCCATAGCGGCGAATCGGTGAGGTGGCCTGCACATAGGCATCAAGGGCGAGGGAGAAATGGGGGCCAGGGGTGACCCCGAGCTGGCCGCGACTGAGGCCCCTTTTGATGGCGCTGTGGCGGACTGGACCCGGGGGCAGGCTTTCCAGTTCAGAGTCGGTGGGGAGTTCTCCAGGGATCTGGGTGCGAAAGGGCAGGGCGATGCCCAGGCGTTGGCCCCGCTCAGCCATCAGGGCACCCGCCAGGATCATGGCCTCAGCCACCATCTGTCGAGACGGCGAGGGCTCGCTGATCTCCAGCACGGCTTCGTCGCCGCGGCAGCGGATACGGCCCTCAGGATCTTCCAGATTGAGGGCCCCCCTTTGTTCGCGCCACTGGCGCCGCCGATCTAACAAGGTCTTCATGCAGAGCAGATCCCGCTCCTGGGGCGGCGCCAGATCGATGAGCTCATCGGCATCCCCGTAGGAAAGCCGCAAGGCCGTTTGCACCCAGGTGCGCTCGAGGCCTTCAGCCACCACGGCTCCGGTTTCATCCAAATCGACCCAGAGACTCCAGGCGGCGCTGCGTTGGGCCACGGGACCGTGGCCTTCGGGCCCATGGCCCTGGCGCAGGCCCATGGGCCCGTGGGCCAGTTGGGGCGGGAACATCGGCAGGGAGCCCCTTGCCAAATAAAGGCTGGAAGCCCGCCGACGCGCCTCCAGATCCAGCGGACTGCCGGCCTGGACCAGGCGGCCAGGATCGGCGATGTGAATCCAAAGGCGTGGTGGCTGGCCAGGGCGCCATTCGATCGCCAGACCATCGTCGATGTCCTGGGTGTCCTCGTCGTCGATGGTGAGCAAGCGCTGCTGGGTCAGGTCCAGCCGGCCGACGTCGCTAGCCATGGGACTGGCTGCGGCGGCCACCAGTCGATCGGCTTCGGCCAGCAACTCTGGGCTGAAGCCCATTTCCCAGGTGGTGGCCTCCAGGGCCGGTAGGTGGTGGCGGGGCCACTGGCCCAAATCCACCAGTAGGTGGCGGATATCGCCACTTTCGGCGCGGCAACGGCAGGCCTGAAGGGACCGCAGCAGGGCGTCGGCAAGGGGTTCGGAGCAATCGCCGGCGGCCCATTGGCGCAGGCGATCCAGATCGGCTTGCTGGGCAGCTGAAAGACTTTCGTTGGCCAGGGGTTGGCGCACCATCAGGAGGCTTTGCCAGGCCAGGCGCTGCTTTTCGCCCAGCTGGCGCAGGTGACGTTCGCGCCGCAACTGGCGCAGGTCCTGGAGGCTGCGGGCCTCGATGCGTCCATGGCGCAGGCGAAAAAGGGTCTGGTCCCCTTCAAGCCAAAGCCAGGCTGCGGCCCGCTGGGTCGTGTCCGCGGCATCGCCAAAGAGCTCGACAAATTCGCCCAAATCGAGACCAGGATTTGGCTTGGCCCCGTCAGCAGCATCGGTTTTGCCGCTGGCCGCAGCGCCGGGCTGGGCCATCAACAACCAGGCCGTTGCTAGATCCCGGCTGGGGGGCAAGGCCGCCGCCAGAGCTTCGACACTGAGATGCCAAGGGGATTGGTCCAGGCGCAGGGAGCCCGGATCGCGACCCGCCAAAGGCTGGATCGGATAAACCTCCCTTAATGGAAGATGGTTGCTGCGGCCCTGAAAACCGATTTTCAGCTCCAGGCGGCCACCCCGAACCCCCTGGACGATGGCCAATTGGGGGCTTTCTGCAGCGACCCCCACCAGGTCTCCGACCTGGAGAGAGGGCCCACGGGAGTCGCTTGTGGAAGGGGGCAACTCAGCCTTCTGGATTCACAAAAGGGAGCAGGGCGACGATCCGGGCCCGTTTAACAGCGTTGGTCAGGTCGCGTTGCTGCTTGGCGGTGAGACCTGTGAGACGACGGGGCAGAATCTTGCCACGTTCGGTGATGAACTTCTTGAGCAGATCGACATCCTTGTAGTCGATCGGATCCCCGGGCTTGATGGGGGAGAGACGTTTCTTGAAAAAGGAACTGGACATGGGGAACGGATCGGGACGTCAGAAGGGTTGGAGCACCGCAATAAAAAAGAAGATCGGACCAGGGCCGATGCCTACTTGATCTCCTTGTGAACCGTGGAGGAGTTGCAGTGCTTGCAGAACTTCTTCAGCTCAAGTCGTTCGGTGGTGTTGCGTCGGTTCTTCATGGTCGTGTAACGGGACACGCCAGGAGAACGCTTGGCGGGGTTGGACCGGCATTCGGTGCACTCAAGAGTGATGACGAGCCGGACGCCCTTGTTTTTGGCCATGGGAAGGACGTTGCGCCGCGGTAGCGAAGCGGAATGACAATTAAAGACATTACCTTGCTGGGGTCCCGTTTCCCTATCTGTTCCAAAGGAGGTGGAGGCTCACCCTGCCTAGGATCCCTGTCATTGGCCGAACCCAGGGATGAAAGTTTCGCTCCAGTGGCTCCGGGAGTTAGTCGCTAGTGATGCAGCCCTGCTGGAGCCGGAAAGGCTGGCCGAACGCCTTTCGATCGCCGGATTCGAAGTCGAGGCGATTGAAGACCTGGCGGCCGCCAGTGCCGGAGTGGTCGTTGGATTCGTTCAAAGCTGCGAGCCCCATGCCGACGCCCTCAAACTGAGGGTTTGCCAGGTCCAGATCGGCGCCGACCAACCCCTGCAAATTGTCTGTGGGGCCGCCAACGTTCGCAGCGGTATCCACGTCGCCGTCGCCCCCGTCGGCACCCATCTGCCGGCGGTCGGACTCACCATCAAGGCGGCTGAACTGAGGGGCGTGGCCAGTGCGGGCATGATCTGCTCCCTCCAGGAGCTGGGCCTGGCCGAGAGCTCAGAAGGTATTGCCATCCTCGAGGACCTGCTGCCGGTCCTGCCGCCGATAGGCGCGCCATTGGGTCCGGCGCTAGGCCTTGATGACCAGGTGCTCGAACTGGCGATCACTGCCAACCGGCCCGATGGACTCTCGATGCAGGGCATCGCCCGTGAGGTGGCTGCCCTTTGTGGCGGCCACACAACCCTGCCAGCACGGGCCCCAGCGGTGGCCGCCAGCGCCCTGGCCGTCAGCGGCGCCGCTGCCGCCGCCATGGAGGCGGGGGGGCTCTTCAGTGTCACCGCTCTCACGGATGTGAAGGTGGCGGCTTCCCCGTCCTGGCTGCAACGGCGGCTGCAGCGGGCTGGCCTGCGGCCGATCAACAACGTGGTGGACATCACCAATCTGGTGATGCTCGAAACCGGCCAACCCCTCCATGGCTTCGACCGGGAGGCCTTGGCGCGCCTGGCCCCCGCTGGCCCGGCGGATCCGGCCCAGCTGGGGCTGCGCCAGGGCCGCGAGGGCGAAAGTCTTGTGACTCTTGATGGGGAGAACCGCCCCCTTGGCCCTGAGGCTCTCCTGGTTACCTACGGCAACCAACCCATTGCCTTGGCCGGGGTCATGGGGGGTGCGGCTGAGGCCGTGACCGAGGGCACCACCAGTCTCTGGCTGGAAGCGGCCGTATTTGCTTCGGAGGCCGTTCGACGCTCGTCTCGCAGTGTCGGATTGCGCAGCGAGGCCAGCAGTCGTTTTGAAAAGGGCCTGCCCCGCGAAAACACCCTTGCTGCGGCCGATCGGGCGGTGGCCCTGCTGCAGGAGCTGGCGGGAGCCCAAGTCGAGGGTCGCTGGTGGCACGGTCGCCCCGAAGCCCCCAATCCCCCGGTGGTTCTAAATCGCGATGCCCTGCACAACCTGCTGGGGCCCGTAGTGGTGCAGGGAGAACCCCGGGATCTTGAAGACAGCCGTATCGAGGCCACCCTCGAAGCCCTGGGGTGCCAGCTGGAGGCCAATGACGACGGCTGGATCGTGAAGGTGCCAGCCCAGCGGGCCCTGGACCTCAGGCGCGAGGTGGACCTGATTGAAGAGGTGGCGCGGCTGGTTGGTTACGACCAATTTGACGCCCATCTGCCCGATCCACTGGTCCCTGGAGGCCTTGATCCGTCGCAACAGGCCGAACGCCGCCTCCGCCGGGCCCTCTGCGCCGCCGGACTGCAGGAGCTCAGCACCCTTTCGCTGGTCAAGGCGGCCAAGGGCCGCATCCCCCTGGCCAATCCCTTGCTGGCCGACACCGGCCACCTACGCGACAACCTCCACGAAGAGTTGCTGCAGGCGGCGCGCCGCAACCGTCAGGCCTTTCGCCCCGATTTCTGGGCCTTTGAAATCGGGCGGGTCTATCTGGCTGCCCCAGGGCAGGATGCGGCCACAAGCGCTCCGGCCGCATTCGATCCGGCGACAATCGAAGAACGGCTGCTCCTGGGCGGCATTGTCTGCGGCGAACGGCGCAGCGAACGTTGGAGCAGCAGTGGCCAACCAAGGCCGCCGGGTTATTTCGAAGCCAGGGGTTTGCTCCAGGCAGGATTGCAGAGCCTGGGGCTGAGCCTTGAAGATCGTCCGGCGTTGGAGGCGGGCGGCGGCGGGGCACCCCCCGCCGATCTGTTGCACCCTGGCCGCAGCGCCCAGTTGGTCTTTGAGGGACGGCCGCAGGGTTGGTTCGGCCAGTTGCATCCAGCCAAGGCCCGGGAGTTGGACCTGCCCGATGGGACCTTTCTCTTTGAGCTGTCCTTGGCCCCGTTGCTGGTGGCCGCTATCCGCCCCCGCCGCTGGCAGCCGAGTTTT
>CAMDWF010000038.1 GCA_945878795.1 Synechococcus sp. UW140 | reverse complement strand
CGGGGTGCCGCATACGGCCAGCTCGCTGAGGCTGCCGGCCCCCGCCCGGCTGATGGCCAGGTCGGCGTGCTGCAGCAGCCCCGGCAGTTCATCGCTGAAGGGCCGCTCCACCACCCCCTCCAGCCGCACCTGACCCGTCTCCGGATCGTTGCTGCCGGTGAGGTGGACCACCCGGCAGCCCGCTGCCACCAGCTTCGGCAGCAGTGGCCGCACCATGCGGTTCAACCCCACCGCCCCCTGGCTGCCCCCCATGGCCAGCACCAGGGGCCCATGGCCCCTGGGCACCCAGTCCGGTAACGGGGCGGGTTCGAGGAAGGCGCGGCGCACCGGCGTGCCGGTCAGCATGGGCCGGCAATGGGGCAGCCGCTCGCTCGCCTGGGGCAGACCCACCGCCACATGGGTGCAAAACCTCCCCAACAGCCGGGTCACCTTGCCTGGGATGGCATTGCTTTCGTGCAACACCACCGGCACACCGCACCAGCGCGCCGCCAGGATCGCCGGCGCCGCGATGTAACCACCGCTGCTGAACACCGCCGCGATGCGGCGGCGGCGAATCAGGGCCCGCGCCATCCGGGTGGCGTTGAGCAATTGCGCCAGATTCCAAATCTGGCGCAGACCTTGCCCCTGCAGCCCGCCGGCCCGCACCGTATGCAATGGGTAGGTTTCAGGCACCAATTGCCGCTCCATGCGGTCGGGAACCCCCAGCCATTCCACCTGCCAATCCGCCGGCAAGGCTTCCGCCACCGCCAGGGCTGGAAAGAGGTGGCCACCCGTGCCGCTGGCGGCAATCAGGAGGATTGGCATGGGAGAAGGTCGCGCGCGCGCCTAACTTAAAAGCCGGGTTCCGGCTCCTCTGCCCACCCGTCGCCGCCCCCATGCCGCCAGAGATGCGCCCCGCCCGGCCCCTGTCCCGTTTCTTCGCCGCCAAGACGCTGGCGCCCCTCTGCTTGGCGCTGGCGAGCCCTGCCTTCGCAGGCGCCCCTTCGGCGGGGCAGTTGCAGTCGCTGGAGACGGCCCTCAACAGTCCCGACGATGGGGCCCTCAATAGCTTGCTGCAGCCGGGACCGGGCCTGGATCCACGCCAGATTCGTGCTCGCCGCCAGACCTTGCGCCAGCAGTTTCCCAATGCCCGTTGGCAGGTGTTGCCCGCCTCGCCCCTGCGCGATGGCCAACCCACGGTCACCGTGACGGTCAGCGGCACCCGGACCGCCGGGGCCACCACCTACCGCCTCCAATCCGAACAACAGCTGGCCTTGACAAGTGACGGTCAGTACATCAACGGCCAGACCGTGCTGCGGGAGCAGTCCCTGCTGCGCAGTGGCGAGCAGTCCCCCAGCGTCACCGTGCAGATCCCGGATGTGGTGCTCACCGGCCAGCGTTACGACGTCGACGTGATCTTTGACGACCCGCTCGATGGGGCCCTGCTTGCCGGGGGGCTGGCGCCGGTCAGCACCCAGCAGGTCGCGACCCAGTCCAGCCCCAACCTGGAGCTCTCCACCCTCTGGGGTGGTGGCCTGTTCAAGTCGGTCCAGGCTCCCCTCAACCCCGGCTCCCAGACCTGGGCCGTGCTGCTGGTCCATCCCAAGGGGGTGATCAGCGCCTCCAAGCTGGTGCGCGTCGTTGCCGATCGCCGCGCCCTGCAGCCCTAGTCGATGGCCGCTGCGCCACGGGTCTGGGTGGTGGATGACGATCCGGAACTGCGCCGCATGCTGGCCACCTACCTGGGGGATCTCGGCTACGAGGTGCGCACCCTCCAGGACGGGGCCCAGTTGCTGGCCCGTCTCCAGGGCCAACGGCCCGACCTGCTGGTGCTCGATCTGATGCTGCCCGGCGAAGACGGGCTCACCCTGCTGCGGCGCCTGCGCGATGCCGGCGACAACCTGCCGGTGTTGATGCTGACCGCCCGGGCCGATGGCGTCGATCGCATCATCGGGCTGGAGCAGGGCGCCGACGATTACCTCGCCAAGCCCTTCCTGCCCCGCGAACTCAGCGCCCGCATCGAGGCGGTGCTGCGCCGCCGCAACCCCCTGCCCCCCGGCAGCCCGGAGGCCGCCGCCGCCCAACCGCTTTGTTTTGGCGATTGCCGCCTTGATCTGGCCAGTCGCCAGCTCGAACGGGCCGGCATGCCGGTGCCGATCACCAATGGCGAGTTCGCCCTGTTGGCCAGCTTCGTCCAGCACCCCCATCGCCCCCTCTCGCGGGAACGCTTGATCGAGCTGGCCCGCGGCCCCGGCAGTGAGACCGACAGCCGCAGCATGGATGTACAGATTTCGCGGTTGCGCAAGCTGATCGAACCCGATCCGGCTCGGCCCCGCTACGTGCAGACCGTCTGGGGCTATGGCTATGTCTTCGTGCCCGATGGCCAGCCCCGCACCGTCTGATCTCTCCCCTGAACTGCCGCCTGGCGCCCCGCTGGCCGCCTGGTGGCGCCGGCTTGGCTATGGCGCCAGCAGCGTCGGTTTCACGGCGCTGGCCCTGCTGCTGTTGCAACTGCTGCTGGCCCAGCGCCTTGAGCAGCAGCAGCGCCGCCAGCTCGCCAACCAGGTGGCCGGCAGCGTTCTGCTGGCTGAACTGGGCCTCGAACGCTTCAGCCCGGCCGCCCTCGCCGATCTCAGCGGCATGGGCCTGGCGGTGGGCCCCCGCCCCCCGGCCGCCGCCAGCCCCGGCCAGCCGGCGCCCGTCGCCCTGCGTCGGCAAGCCGTAGCACTCCGCAACGACCTCTGCCGCCGGTTGTCCCATTGCCCCTTGGTCTGGCCCACCGGCCCCGTGGGTCCCGGCCGCGGCGCCTGGGTAGAGCTGCAGTCTCCCCTGGAAACCGTCTGGCTCCATGCCCCCATCGCCGCTCGCCATGGCTGGCCGCCCGATCCCCAGTTGGCCTCCCTGGCCCTTGTGGCCGGCGGCCTGGCCAGCCTGCTGCTGTTTCTGGCCCTGGAGGTGCAGCGTCCCCTGCGGCGCCTGGAGGGGGCCCTGGCCAAGGTCGGGCTGGACTCGGATCTGCCCCAGCCCCCGTTGGTGGCTGCGGGCGGCACCGCCGCCGTGCGGCGCCTGACCCAGCGCTTCAATGCCATGTTGAACCGCATCGAAGCCACCGACCGGGAGCGCCGCACCATGCTCGCCGGCCTAGCCCACGACCTGCGCAGTCCCCTGACGCGCCTGCAGCTGCGCCTGGCCAGCAGCGGTTCCCTTGGCGGCGACGAACGGCGCCGGGCCGAGGCCGATCTGGCGGCCCTGGAGCGCATCACCCGCCAGTTTCTGCAATTCGTTGGGGCCGAAACCCAGGAAGAACCATTGCTGGTGCCCCTGGAGGCCCTGGTGGCCGAGGCCGCCAATGGCGTGGATCAGGTGCAGCTTGAGCTCGAACCGATGGGGCGCTGCGTGCAGCCCATTGCCCTGGCCAGGGCGATTGCCAACCTGCTCGATAACGCCGCAACCCATGGCCAGCCACCGCTGCGTCTGGTGCTGCGATCGCTGGGGCAGGAGGGCTTTGCGATCGAAGTCTGGGACGCTGGCCCTGGCATTGCCGAGGCCGACTGGGAGCGGGCCCTGCAGCCGTTCCAACGGCTCGATCCGGCCCGCTCGGGGGTGGGCCACAGCGGCCTGGGACTGGCAATCGCCGCGATGGTCGGCCAGGCCCATGGCGGCTGCCTGGAACGGCTGGCGCCCGCCCGGGGCGGCTTCGCCGTGGTGCTCAAGGGCCGCTCCCTGATGCGGCCTTGATGGGGCCAGTCACATCTGGTCACACCTTGGCGCTGGCCAGTTGCAGTTCAGTCCGATCTGCTTCGCAGGATGGTGAAGTCACCCAGGCCTTTGGCCCCTTCTCCCATGACCCTCCCTTCCCTTTTGCTGCGGCGTCTCAGCCTGGTCCTGGCCTTGGGCCTGGCCACCGGCGCCGCCCCCGCCCTGGCCCAGCCCGTCGCCCAACCGCTAACCCAACCAACAACCCAACCCGGCGGCGCCCCCACCGGTCAGGGGATCCGCCAACAGCGGCCCCAACGCCTCACCCCCGAACAACGCCAGAAGATCTTCCCCGAGCAGCGCAGCCTCGCCGTTCAGGACCACCAGGCCCGCATCGCCATCCTCGAAAAAGGGCGCCGCTGCCTGACTGCCGCCGCCAATGCCGATGCCCTCAGCGATTGCATGCGTCAGGAACGCGAGGCGATGCAGAGCCAACGCACCCGGCACATGGCCAGCATGCGCGACCTGCTGCAGCGCAATGGATTGCCCGTACCCCAGTGGCGCCCGCTGCAGGGCAAGCCCGGCATGGGCAAGCCGGGGATGGGCATGCCTGGAGGCCCTGGCTACGGCGGCGGTAATGGCACGCCCCAGGCCCTCTGAGGCCCGGGCTGCCGCCTAGGTCGCTGGTCTGGAGGCAAACAGATTCAGACCCAGGCGCTCCGAGAGATATTGGGCGGTGAGCTGGCCCCGCACGCTGTTGCCGGCGCCATCCAGGGGCGGTGAGAAGGTGGCCAGCCCCCCCTTGCCGGGGATCACGGTGATCATGCCGCCGGAGACGCCGCTCTTGCCGGGCAGGCCCGTGTCGTAGAGCCAGTCTCCGGAGGTTTCATACAGACCGGCGGTGACCATCACCGCCAAGACGTGCTGACAGATCACCGGATCGACCACCTGATCGCCACTGACGGGCTGGCGCCCGCCATTGCCCAGGGTGGCGGCCATCAGGGCCAGGTCCCGCGTGGTGATGCTCAAGGAGCACTGGCGGGTATAGAGGTCGGTGGAGATTTCGGGATCAAACCAGAGGCGCTCCTGCGCGCTCAGCAGGGTGGCGATACCCACATTGCTTTGGTTTGTAACCCGTTCTGAGGCATAGACAGTCGCGTCAATTTCTAACGGCCGGCCGGCAAAGCGGGAGAAGCCCGCCTCAATGAAGGCCCACTTCGCCTCGGCGGAATCCCCCGGCGCCAGGCTGGTGGCGGCGATGGCCCCCGCATTCACCATCGGGTTGGAGAGGCCCTCGCCACTGCGCTCCACCGCCAGCACCGAATTAAACGGCAGGCCGGTGCTGTTCACCCCCAGTTTCTCTTTGGCCGAGTCTTCGCCGATCGCCTGGCAGATCAAAGCAAACAGAAAGGGCTTCGAGATGCTTTGGATACTGAAGGGCTGCTCGGCCTGCCCCGCTGCAACCAACTGGCCGTCGCTGGCGGCGATGCAAATGCCGAAATGATCCGGGTTGGCCGCTGCCAGGGCGGGGATGTAATCGGCGACCTCGCCCTCCCCCACGCCCGCAAAGCATTGATGGGCAGCGTCGACTAGTTGCTGCACCACGGACTGCGTGGGGAGATGGCCGGTCGAAACCCAGTGGGAGTTTGTTGGGGGTGGCGCGGGGTTCACGGTTGTTTGGTGGCTGGGAAGAGGACTGGGGGGGGCAACCCTATCGGCAAGGCAGGGGCTGGCGGCTCTGGACCTGCTGGTCAAGGGTCTCGGCGGCGTCTGCATTTCCAGGACCTTGCCGAGGGCTATGGGTAAGTGGGCCTCCCCCACGAGCTGGCCTTAGGGGCGGAGGGTTGCGGCGGGGAGGGGGTCGCCCTGGAGGATGAGCAGCACGCGAGCCTGGACGTTCACATGGACGTGAACAAGAGGGCTTGCCGGTCTCAGCCTTGGTCTTTGGTCCCCGCCCCAGTGAGAGCAGCCGCGAAAGCCGCGGCGCGGAAGGCTTCATCGTTCCGCAGGCTGCGGGCCAGGGGGGTGAGCAGGAAGGTGGTGGATTCCTCCTGGCAAGCGAGCAGACCACGCCGCACTAGGTCGTAAAAAAGGGCTTTCGTCTCCTCCAGGTCCATGCCGAGGGAGTCCGCCACCTCGCGGGGCGTCGCGCCGCCGTTTTCAACCAACACGAGCACTTCGAGGTCGTCAAAACTCAGGGTGTGGGCAAAGGGTTGGTCCATGGGTGGTGGCTAGCCCTACCGGGCGGCTGCTGATGAGTGCTACCAGCATGGAACCGCGGCCGCGGCTGGGAATGCTGAGCGTAAATATCCGAGAGGATGGACATGACCACACCTGAATCCCCACCTGGCCCCCCGCCTGTTGGCGCCCGTCCGCCAGGTCTGATCCAGCGGTACAGAGAGCAACTGCAGGCCCGCCATTACGCCCGCCGCACAGTGGACACCTACGAGCAATGGCTGCGGCGGTTTCTGAGGTTTCACCAGCTGCGCAATCCGCGGGAGATGGGCAGCGCGGAGGTGAATGCCTTCCTCACCCATCTGGCGGTGGAGGGTCAGGTTAGTGCCTCCACCCAGAACCAGGCCTTATCGGCGCTGCTGTTTCTGTATCGGGTGCTGCTGGAGCGGGATCTGGATCTAGAGGGGGTGGTGCGAGCCAGGCAGAAGCGAAGGCTGCCCGTGGTGTTGACCCAGGGGGAGGTGCGGGCGGTGCTGGAACGGATGGACGGAGTGGAAGCGTTGGTGAGCGAAGTGTTGTACGGCAGTGGACTGCGATTGATGGAAGCGCTGCGGCTGCGGGTACAGGATCTGGATTTCGAGCGCCGAGAACTGACTGTGCGCGATGGAAAGGGCAACAAGGATCGGCGGACGATGCTTCCTATGGGGGTAGGAGAGCGGTTGCGAGTGCAGTTACAGAAGGTGCGATGCCTGCACGAGAAAGACCTTGCGGAGGGGTACGGAAGTGTGCAACTACCCGGAGCGCTCCGACGTAAATACCGTAATGCGGACAAGCAGTGGAACTGGCAGTGGGTGTTCCCCCAGCACCAACGCTGGCGCAATAACCAAACAGGAGAGCAGGGTCGGCATCATCTCGATCCGAGCCTGGTGCAAAAAGCGATTCGCCGCGCCGTGATCGAGGCAAAGATCAGTAAAGCCGCCACCTCTCACAGCTTCCGTCATTCGTTTGCAACCCATTTACTCGAACGTGGCCATGACATCCGCACGATACAGGAATTGCTAGGCCACAACGACATCCGAACCACCATGATCTACACCCATGTGCTGAACCGTGGCCCATTCGGCATCAGCAGCCCTGCCGACAACTTGTAATCCAGTGCACACTGTCTAGGTGGATTTGCTAAAGATGGTTAGCAATTTTTCCCGTAGCCCTGCGGCTTAGGCGGACGGACAAAGGGCCCGGGGGCAACTTGGGCGGCTCCACCAAATCGGAGATAGAAGGACCGCAGACGAGCGATACTACCTATATTGACAGAGCCATTATCGCGAGCTTTGAATATCGATCAAGGCGAAACCGTCTGGCTCGCTTGACAAAGAAGATAAATCTTGCAAAAAACATCATTGCTACCTAAGCGGCTCCAAGCACTTTTGTAACGCCACGAACATATCTTAGGCGGATCCGCATAAGATCCACCAGCTTTGGTCCTTGAGCCGTGAGACCCATTGTGGCACAGTGCTTCTGCCGACGAGCAGCCGGTCGAGAGCTGCGATTTAGGCGGACAGCCCGGGGCGTCTGTGCGACTTAGGCGGATCCGCCCAAATAGTAGTTCGAAGGATCTGTATGAAATACAAGCCACGTTCTTCTACTGCTCGTTATCGCTTTATGAGAATGAGAACGGAGTGTGGCAGTACTAAGGTTCTATGTTAAAAAAAACCTAAGCCGTAATAGGTTGAGAATGAGCTATAGAATTGTAATCAGTCGGCAAGCATGAAGTTTGTGCCTGCTTGCCAAGAGCGGTAAAGAAATCGGATAGTTTAGTAAAGAGATAAGCTTCTGCGAGACGACTGTATCTATGAGTTGTCGTCAGGCTGGCGATCAACTTTAATGACAGCAACAGCTCTCCCCAGCCTTCTTCGCCATTGGGCAAAGTCTGATGCTACCGATGCCGTTGATTCGACCACAAGCAAAACGGATAATAACATGACTGCAAACTGGAGGATGGGGTCAAGTCTCCAGCCTTGAGTGAACAGAATAAGGCCAGTAACTGGAAGCCCGACAATCCGACCAAGCCCCACAGCCGCTGCAAGTAATGACTTTGCTGCAACCGTGGGAGACGTATCAGCCCTTCTAGTCAATATGAACCATAATTGAAAACATGCTGCAGGTACAGCCAAAAGCCACCAAAGGAAGAGGGCTACTCCGCATAATGATGCAAGGTTAAGCGATGCTTCGAACATTCTGAGCGGAGAAAGATATTGAGAATAATGGCATACGATAGGTTCTTGGTCAACATCCAAAACCGCCTTTTCTGCCTTAAGGTGCACGAATATCATATATAAGATATATGGTCGAAGGCCTATTTGCTGAGAAGCGACCCACCGAACAGGCCCCTCGAGTGGAGAAGCCGCCATAGGCTCTCTGATACGCCACCCCTGGCTTTTTGCCTGCCACTCAGGGACAGCGTACGGCGTTTGGCACTGGTGCGCTCATATGACTTAAACTCTCTATCTCCTGGCTGGTGTAGTTTGCAGCAAGAACCAATGCGGGGGCCAGCTTCACTTCGCTGATCAGCAACGAGCAATCTACCTTCACAAGACTAGACGCATGAATGAGCCGCTAATCATCAATAAACAGGATGGATCGACAGACGCAGAGCGCTACCTCTCTGGGCTATGCTCAAGATCATTCCTTTCACTGTGGAGTTACCCTGGGGTTTACCGGAATCAGGGGACGCAAGGGTCAGGAGATGGGAAGGAAGTCTGCGATCTCCTGATCGTCTTCGGTAACGATGTCATCATTTTTTCGGACAAGGACTGCCACTTCCCTACTTCAGGTGAACTCGACCTAGATTGGTCGCGATGGTTCCGAAGGGCAGTCATGAAGTCGGCTGACCAGCTTTGGGGAGCCGAGCGTTGGCTGCGACAAAATCCGGGAAGGATATTTGTTGATCGTCGTTGTACGCAGCCCATTCCAGTGGCTCTACCTGAGTCGGATAAGCTGCGGGTACACCGAGTAGTCGTCGCGCACGATGCATCCCGCCGATGCCGAGAACTACTGGGCGGAAGTGGAAGTCTAGTCATCTTTCCAGCTCTTTCTGGAAGAGCGCACGTGGCTGGGCCATTCCCCTTCCCCGTTGGAGGGGACATCTACGAGGCCTGGGGGAACGGGTTGCGAGATCGGACAGGTTATTCGAAGACCGTACTCCCGTTCGCCGTCGGGGACCTAGATCCGAGCAAAGGTTTCGTGCACATATTTGACGACACCGGCCTCAATGTGGTGTTGCTCGAATTAGATACTGCTTCCGACTTCGTGGCCTATTTGTTGGACCGGGAACAGTACATCCGGAGTGGCCGTCTGATAATGGCATCTGGTGAGGATGATCTTCTCGCCCACTACCTCACCGAGGTTGATGGTTTCAGCTGGCGTTCATTTCTCATCCCTGATGACCCCCAAGCGCAAGTCATCATCCCAGAGGGTCATTGGGAGCAACTTCAGAAAGACTCAGCGTGGATTGCTCGAAAGCGGGCTGACGAGGCCAGCTATATATGGGATGAAATAATTGAGCGATTCAACTCTTGCATTTTAGACGGATCATCTGCTGCCTACCCTATTGTTGACTTCACGTCCCAAGAACTCGCAGTGAGGGCTATGGCGCGGGAGCCGCGATTGCATCGTCGGATTTTGTCGAGCGCGCTTGAAGATTTCATGCGGAACCGGCATGCTGACGCAATAATTGCCCGAGTTGTTTGCCCGATCAGCCCTTGGAGCCCATACTATATTTTTCTGGCAGTTCAGCCTGATGCCGAAGAGGATTATCAACATTATCGCGCTAAACGTTGGGCTATTGCCCAAGCTTATCTCATCGAAGCCAAGAGAAAGTTTCACGACGCAAAAGAAGTAGTCGTATTGGCCACAGAGATGCCCGGTTGGTCGAAGTGGGCGAGCGAAGACCTCATATATCGAGGCAACGAGCCACTTAGGGCGAACGAGGAAGAATCAGCACAGAAATATATAAAATATATAGAGGAACAAGGGATCCTCTCCAGGATTCGAGATCGATTTGAGGCAGAAGTACTAGAGTACCCCAGTGCATAACAATGGCCAATCTTGTCTCGCTATATCGTCCAAGTAGACTTGCAGTCTATGATTTAAGTACGAAGAGAGTATCGTTCCAGAAACCTCAAGCTGCACGAAGCATTAAAGCAGGCAGTTTGCATGTCTATCTGACATGGACAGTCTGGTTTGTCATGGAATTGAGCATACTGAAATAAATTGCTGAAATTCGATTTATCGTCAGAAGACCTCCGAACAAGTCCTTCGAGTGGACAGGCCGGCAACTACTCTCTGCTTCGCCACCCCAGGCTTCCTGCCTGCCACTCAAGGGCAGCGTTGGGCGGCCATCGCTCCAGCATGCCTGAATGGCTATAATTGCCTCTAATAATTTGGATGAGGATGATGAAGTGGGGTGAATGGCTTGAGCGCTGGGGCATGAGTTCGCTAGAATTGAGTGCTGGCTTTCTCAAGGCGACTTTCGAGCCACGAGACCCTGACCGCAATGCGGCATGGGCTCTTTATGTGGAACTTATCACGCGTATCACTTCACAACCGCTTAGCGATGACGAAGGTGATGAAGAAACGGCCTTGAAGAGTGTGTACTCCCTGTTTCCACTCACCCGCGAAGTGCTCAAGAAGGAGGGGAGATATGGGGACTCTTTTGCTAAGTTGGCGATTCCAATTCTTAATCAGGTCGTCAGACCATTCACGGCTAAATGGCATCGGCTCAGCGGGGAGCATGCCTTTGATGATCTCCAGAACAGGCAGCAATTCCGCGCTGAACTTGTTCTCCTCCAAGAGCAACTGAATATCTACACCTATATGCTTGCTGATATGGCTGGTGTGGAGGAGCTGCATGCACAGCTAACTTCTAATCCTTCTCTGTCCAGCCGATTGTCTACAGGGGATGCGGGCGCCGCATCTGATGGCTGGTAGCCATAGACCTTTGGTGGGTAACACCCGTAAGCCCTTTTGAATTGCCGGTATGCTCTGGCTGTATAGGCGCCGCCCAAGCTCCGGAATGCGGGTTTTCCTCAGCCACAGCTCCTCCGACAAGCCTGGGGTGGAGGCTTTGGCAACGGGGCTGGCAGAGCGGGGCATCGACCCCTGGTTCGACCAATGGGAGATGGGCCCCGGCGATGACCTCGTTGCCCGCATCAACGAAGGGTTGGCCTCAGCCGATGCCGGCATCATCGTGTTGTCGGAGCACACCAGCGGCAGCCGCTGGGTGGAGGCGGAACTCAGCAACCTGATCTACAACCGCATCCAGGAAGGCCAACTCCTGCTGCCGGTGAAGGTGGCCGACGGCTCGCCGGTGCCGGAACTGATCAAGCCCCTGCTGTGGATTTCGATCGAAGATCTCGATGGCATCGAAGCGGCGCTACTGCGGCGAGGGCGCGGCAAACCCCCGGTGATCCCTCGCGAGGAGGGCAAGGCCCACCAGGTGCTCGTGAACCTCTCGCCCGCGGCCCTGAACCAGGTGGCCGTGGCGGTGGCGATCGATGGCACCACCGTGGCGGACACCACCATCGCACTGCCGCAGCGGCTGCGGGGCCCGGCCTGGCTGCCGGATCCAGCCCAGGATCCCGGGGCCACCATGCTGCGCGCCCTGGGGCAGGCGCTGTGGGAGCTGTGTTTTCCCGCTGCCGCGGCTGGGGCGTTGGTCGAGCTGCTGGCGGGTGCAGGCAGCCAGGTGGGTCACCGGGTGGAGGTGGCCGTGGCCACGGCCGACAGCAGTCTGCTGGCTCTGCCCTATGAGGCTCTGCTGTTGCCCGATGGCCGTCCGCTGGCTCTGCTCGACACGGTGACACTGCAGCGGCGCCTGAACGGGCCGCCGATCCACTGGGAGCCCCTGGCAGGCCCACTGAAAGTGCTGGTGGCGGTGGCGGCGCCGGATCAGGGGGGCGCGGACGCGGTGCTGCTCGACTACGAACGGGAAGTGAGCCTGATCCTGGAGTCGCTCCAACCCTTGCGTCGCCTGGCGGACCCCCTTGCCCAGGTGAGGCTGCTGGAGGTGGGCCATCCCGATCATATCCGCCAGGCGCTGCAGCGCGATGCCTATCACGTGCTGCACCTCTCCTGTCACGGCCGGCCGGGGGAGCTGCAGCTGGAAACGGAAGACGGCGAGGCCCTGCCCTGCAGCGCCGCTGAGCTGCTGACGGCCCTGCGGCAGGCCGGGCGGCCGCTGCCATTGGTGATGCTCAATGCCTGCCATGGCGCGACCCGCGCCGACGCCCCCGCAAGCCTGGCGGAAGAACTGGTGCGCGGTGGTGTGCCGGCGGTGTTGGCGATGCAGACCGCGATCAGCGACCGCCAGGCCATT
>CAMDWF010000037.1 GCA_945878795.1 Synechococcus sp. UW140 | reverse complement strand
GCATTGAAGTCATCGGCGGCGACCAGGGCTCCCGGGTGCGCCTGGGGGCGACGCAAATGCCGTAGCTTGCGGCTGGCTTGCCTCGACCTCTTCGCCTTACCCAGTCGGGATCTCAGCCGCCACTCTTGTCACGCTGATGTGGCTGGCGGATAGCCAGGCGCCGCTGGCGTCGTAGCGACGAATTAGCCGTTCGAGCCGGTCTGGCGCCGGCAACCAACCGGCTTCCACCTCAAAGGCTTGGCGATGGCTCACCTGCACCGGCGCCAGGCTGTAACCGGCGTCGGGCTGTAGCAACAGACGCTGATCAGGGCCGCCGCTTTCGCTGACATCAGCAGCTGATTGGGTGCGGATATGGAATGGCTGGCCTGGGCCGCCTTCGATTTGCAGCGCACAGGGCGCGATTTCAGGTTCGGGCCAGTCCGCCGTGATTGTGGCGACCTGGCCTGTCCAGGGGCCGAGCAGGCTCTCCAATTCCAGCGCGGGACGTTCGCTGGCGCCGCTGCCGGCTCGAAACTCTCGAATGAGCACCAAGTTCTCCAGGACCCCGGCTGGGTCGTGCAGTTGCACCAGCCGGTGGCGGCGATCGCCCGCAATGAAGCCAAATTCGGCGCCAAAGGCCGTGCCCGGCGCCACCTGCAGCGACCCCTTACTAAAAGAGCCCGAGTCGAAGAAAACAGCCTGGCGGCCCAGGCTGCGGTACTCCTGGTTCACTTCCCGGCTGGGCACACCGCCCTCGTCGCCGGCGCCAAAGCGGCGCAGCCGGAAGTGCACCAGCCCCTCTTCACTGCCCCGCTCCAGGGTGAGGATCGAAGCTGTGCTCTCGCCTACCTCGCCCTCGGCATTCAGCGCCGTGAACGTACCGCGCCACTCGCCGAGGTTGGCCAGAAAGTTCTCCCACTGGGACCCCATGGCTGACGTCTTCATCCTTGGTCTGATTGGTAATTCTAGAGAAATGGGTTGGGTTTCAGGCCCAGCGGCGACGGCGCCTTGGGGGGCTGCCGCTCGTCAACCGGTTGACTCAAGACAGGTGCTGTAAGACAGGTCATGCAAGACAATGGCCCTTGCCGTTCCAGCTGGTTTGCCCAATTGCCGCATCAGCGCCACCGCGCTGGCCCTCGGCTTGGGCCTGGCATGGGTAGGCCCCCTGCAGGCTGTGGTGGCCAAGGAGACCCCCCTGCTGGTATCGGCGGCGATCAGCCTCAGCGAACCCCTGCAGGCCCTGGCACCCTTGTTCGCAAGGCAGCAAAAGCTGGCGCCGCCCGCCTTCAACTTCGGTTCATCGGGGGCCTTGAAGCTGCAGATCGCCAAGGGGGCCCCGGTGGATGTGTTTATTTCAGCGGCGGACAAGCCGATGCGGCAACTGGAGCAACAGGGGCTGCTGCTGGCGGGGAGCCGCCGCGTCATTGCCGGCAACCAGCTCGTGCTGGTGGTGCCGGACCGCTCGCCGCGCCAGCCCCTCGGCTTTACCGGTTTGGCCAGCGTGACGATTCGACGCATAGCGATTGGTGATAGCAGTGTGCCGGCGGGTGAATATGCCCGCCAAACCCTGGCCTATTACCACCTCACGCAGGTCCTTCAAGCCAAGTTGGTGCCCATGGGTTCGGTGCGGGCCGTCGCCCGTGCGGTCGCCCATGGCGACGTCGATGCCGGCATTGTCTACAAGAGTGATGCCCACAACGTCGCCAACCTGCGTATCACCGCCATTGCGCCGCAGCGCAGCCATGCTCCGATTCGCTATAGCGCCGCCGTCATCAAAGGCAGCAGGCAACCCCAGCGGGCCCTGGCCTATCTGAGGTCCCTCACCAGCCCCGGGGCCCTGCAGGCCTACCGCCGCTTTGGTCTGCAGGTGCCAACCGGCATCGCCCCTGGTGTGGGTCCATGATCCAGCTCAGCAGTGTTTGGGCTTGGGGCGTCCCCAGGGGCGGCGATTGGTCGCCCCTCTGGCTTTCCCTGCGCAGTGCGGGTCTGGCCCTGGTCTTGGTGGTGCCCCTGGGAATCGCCTGTGCCCATCAGGTCCGTCAATGGCAGGGTCGCCGCCGCACCATCGCCGATCTACTGCTGCTCTCTCCCCTGGTGCTGCCGCCCACCGTGCTGGGTTTCCTGCTGCTGCAGTTGCTGGGCCGTTACGGCCCTTTGGGTGCGCTGCTGCATCGCTGCGGCATTGAGGTTGTCTTCAGCTGGCCGGCCACGGTGATCAGTGCGGCGGTGGTGGCCTTTCCGTTGATGTATCGCTCGGCCCTGGCGGCCCTCGAACAGATCGATCCAGCCTTGCCCCAGGTGGCCCGCAGCCTCGGGGCCACGGAATTGCGGGTGCTGCGACGCATCACCCTGCCCCTGGCCCTGCCGGGTCTGGTGGCCGGCATCAGCCTCAGTTTTGCCAGGGCCCTGGGGGAATTCGGCACCACCTTGATGCTGGCGGGCAACATTCCCGGCCGCACCCAAACCATGCCCCTGGCCCTCTTCGCCGCCGTTGATGCCGATCGGACCGATCTGGCCTGGTTTTGGACCTGTTGGGTGTTGGCTCTTAATGGCCTCAGTCTGCTCTTGATGCAGCGGCTGGAGTTGCAGAACTGGCCCCACCGCCACCCCCTGGGCCGCATTCACAGTCGGCGCCACCGCCGCAGTCGCCGCCGCAGTCATTCCGCCTGGCACGCCGCTGCCTTGCCCCTACCCGGCGTCAGCCCAGCGCCCCACCAGCAGCCTTTCCGCCTCGAGCTAGACATCCATCGCCGCCTCGGGGAGTTTGATCTCGACTTGCGTCTGGCCAGCGGCTGCCGCCGCATCGCCATCCTGGGGGCCTCAGGGGCAGGCAAGAGCCAGCTGTAGCGGGTTCTTGCCGGGCTGGAGCGCCCTGATGGCGGCCGCATTCTCCTGAATGGGCGCGCGCTTTTTGACCACCAACGGGGAATCGATCTGCCCTTGAGGCAAAGACGAGTGGGGCTGGTGTTTCAGAACCATGCCCTTTTCCCCCATCTCAGCGTGGCCCAAAACGTGGGCTTTGGTCTCGGTCACTTGCCGGCTGGTGAGCGCCGCCTGCGGGTGCTGGGCCAACTCCAGCGGGTGGGATTGCAGGCCCTGGCCGATGCCTATCCGGGCGAACTATCGGGGGGCCAGCAGCAACGCGTTGCCCTGAGCCGGGCCTTGGCTATCGAGCCTGATCTACTGCTGCTGGATGAACCCTTCTCAGCCCAGGACACCTACCTGCGCCGTCAACTGCAGCAACAGCTGGCAGATCTACTGCAGGAGGGTCAGGTGCCATCCCTGCTGGTTACCCACGACCTCGAAGAGGCCTATCGCCTCAGTGATGACCTTGTGGTGATCGACCAAGGCCGCATTCTCGCCCACGGTCCTAAACAAGAGGTGTTCGACCATCCCCGGGAGCTGGTGGTTGCGCGGCTGACTGGCTGCAAGAATTTTTCGCGCGTCCGTTCGCTCGCGGCCGCTCGCCTTTGGGCCCTCGATTGGCAGCTGGAGTTGAATCTGGATGGGCCGGCTCCCCCGGGCACCAGCCATGTCGGCGTGCGGGCCAACCACCTGGGGCTGGTTCCAGGCAATTGCCCAGGCCCCATCGAGCCCAACCAGTGGCCGGTGTGGCTGATCAAATCCAGCGAGGGACCGTTCCAGGTCAGTGCCTATGTCGCCTTGGCGGCGGCGGCCGAGCCGACCCAGGAGCTGATCTTGGTGGAGGTCCAGAGGCAGGCCTGGCAGCAGCTTGTGGCATCGCCCCAGCCGTGGCTTTTGACCATGGCGCCTCAGCGGCTGATGCTGTTGCGAAAGGCGGAAAGCGATATTGAAGATCCAAAGCCGCTTGCCTGAATTGGTTGGCTGAGGATCAAGCGCTGAGGCTGGAATTGGCTACTGGCTGGGGGGCGATGGGCTCGGTGATCACATGCAGGCCCAGCAACTGGTGCTCTCCGAAGGAACGCAGGAACGGCACATCGGCGGCATCGCGACCACGGGCGATCAGCACCCGACCGCTGCGAGGGAAGTTGTGGCGGGCATCGAAGATGTACCAGCGATCGGCCAGAAAGGCCTCGAACCAGGCGGAGAAATCAACGGGGGCTTCGCCTATGGGAATGCCGGTGTAACCGAGGTAGCCGGTGCAATAGCGGGCTGGAATGTTGAGGCAGCGGCAGAGGGTAATGGCCAGATGGGCAAAGTCTCGGCAGACCCCGGCGCCATCGGCGAGGGCCCCGCTGGCGGTTTTGTGGGGCCGCACCGCCTCGTAATCGAAGCGAATCTGGCCATGCACCCAATCACAAATGGCCTGCACCAGCGGCCAGCCAGGGGCGACACCGCCAAAGGTGCTCCAGGCCAGCTGCATCAACTCGGCGGTGTCGCAATAGGGGCTGGGGTTGAGAAAGCGGTAGGTGTCGATCGGCAGGGCCTGTATAGGGCACTGGCGCACCGCCGGCAGCACCGGATCCGGGCTGTCCGAACAGAGCACGCTGGTGCTGTATTGCAGGTTCGTGGAGCCGCTGGGAGCCATCCAGCGGCTCCAGCGGTTACCGGTCTGATCTGATAGCACCTCGATGGTGCGGTCCGGCACCAGCCGCAGCTTTTCCGGGGCCTGGAGAGCGGCCGTCAGGCTGCTGTGGGGATGCACCAAGGCCAGCAGGGGCGTGGGGGCCTGACAACAAAGTTCGATTTGGCAGCCAACTCTCAAGTGCACGGGAAAAGCAAGGCTCAAACAGTGATCTTCCCAAATCTTCTCTGAAGCTGGCTGCCCTTGGGGCCCGGGTCAGGATAAAAACGTCAAAGCAGCGGGATTTCAGCTGGCCCCCCCCGGCGGCGGCCGGTTCAGAGCATATACATTTTAGCTTTAATTGCCTAAAGAGATACTAATATGGCATGAAATCGAGGCCATGTTACAGTTACAATCAAATCTTTTCAGCCAGCGGACGCTCAACGAGTTCCGTAAGGGGGGTTCCCCCCCCCCCGATACCCGGTTACATCTGATCAACCACTCCCGCAGTGGGCTGGTGCCTAGCTGTTGGCCCGCGCAGCAGCCTTGATGCAACTGGAGGCTGTTGAGGAAGAACTGTTTGGCAAGGAGGGTAGGCAGCGGCGATCGCTACGTTTCGAGCCTGCGATGGGCTCTCACCCCGGCTGGCATGCCCGTGGTGGGGGAGCTGGCCGTGATGGCTCCCGACAGCCCCCTGATCAGCTGGCTGCATTAGATCTCCAAGGGGACACGATCGCATCCTGGGCCAAAACCCTGATGGCTGATGCCTTCTTTTGGAAGGATCACGATCTTGGCGTGCAGACCCGCATGATGAATGACTTAGCCCCTCGCAAAGCAATCGGCTGCTTCCACCTCGATTGCAGCGCTGATTCCAGCGATTTCAAGTAGTTCACCAATGCAATAACTACCCATGCGATTGACAGCTTTTAGTATCTGCTAATTCATTAATTTTAGCGCTGGAATGATTAAATTATAGGGCGAATTCAGAAGGTGATGACAACCAGTAAATTCACCAGCAACGGCAGAAGCTAGAATCAAATTTTGCCAATCTCTGGGTACATCAAGGCGAAGAGGCTAGAGTCATTGCCATCGCTTGGGATGCCGCTAGTCAAAAAGATTAGGCAACTGGCTGGTAGCAGCAGGCTATCAGTAACGAGGATGGCGATGCATCGCGGATGAATCTTGCCCAATTGGCCAACATCAAGGTGCGTCTGGCCCTGAAGAAATTGAATAAAGTTTGAAATAGACTTTATATTCATAAATCCTAGCTCGCTAAGTGATAAGCTCTATAAAAAATCTTGGATAATTACCGTTAGAGTATTCAAAGTGAAACCCAGTTCTTTCAGGAATTAATTGCGATTTTCCCAACCATGGAGTTACTTGGTTTCTGTGCATAGGCTCAGAAACGCTGAGCGATATTGGAAAGGAAGGCCGGTGACCATGTTGCCGAAAACGATGCTCTGGAGGCAATGAAGAGCTGGTTTTTGAAAACCGAAGAATTTGAATTTAAGGCAAGTTAAATGACGTCTTCCCTACCACGGCCCAATCTTAAGGCGGCTGATTGAGTCCTGAGGGACCCAGAGGGCGACTGGAGTGGATTCGAGCTCAGCCAGCCTAATGCAATCTGACAGATTTTATCGTATATAATATATGATGATACTGATTTCCAGGGTGCTGTTTAGTTTCATCGAACTGAAAATTCAATAATTTATGGATAGGCTGCAACCTAACTTGCTGTTATAATCATAAAAGTAAAATAGCCTTGCTCAACCTCCTCATGTGAGCCAGTAATTCTGACCAAGCGAATTAGAAAGCGATCAAATGGGTTTGATGTTACAGTTTTATACCAAAGAAAAAAGTGGATTTAGCTGAAGCTGATTCGGCCAGACCACCGTTGGTTCTGATCAATTCTGGCGAGACCTAAAACAGATAACAGGGCTATCTAGTGCTGCGCAGCTGCGTGTAAGCAAAGGCCAGGCAGAGTATTACTACACCAACGCCAATCAGGACCAGCGGATCCTTGTCACTGCCTTGGGGCATCACGATCAATTTACGGGCAACGGCGGTAAGGGCTGTCAAGACCACCAACTCGGTTTGAAGTCCCTCATCCCGCAGATAGGCGGCCAGGTTTTGGAGCACCTCCAGGCCGATCAATAGCAGCAGCAGCTGGTCCATCAGGCCGAGCAGGCCGCCCTGGAGCCAATTCTGGTTGTTGCCCAACAGCGCCTGGGCAGTTCCCAGGCAGAGTTGGGCGGTGCCGACTACCAACACCACGGCGAGCAGGGCCGACAGTACCTTGGCGAGGCTTTGCTGGAACCGTTCGATCAGGACCAGGGTGCCGGGGGACTTAGGAATGGGCATTGAGGCTGCCTGGGGGTGGCCGTGGATTAATGCGTGCCATGGTGGCATGCCAAGTGGTGGACGGCAACGACTCTGGCTGGCTTGCTGCTTGAAGTTGGATAGCGATCACCATGATAGCCAATGAAATTACAACCTATGATTAATAATTATGTCTAATGCTACATAAACCCCCTGCTGATGGGCAACTTTTGCCAGGGTTTTCAGGTCATCATGGCTGCCAAAATCTGGGTCCACCTCCAGAAAGTTCTGAATGCCATAGCCGAGACAGCTACTTTGAAACCAGACCTGTTTCAATCTTGCTGAAGTCCATTGGCTCCACTGACGGGAATGTTGGGACTCTCCGGGGTCAGATCCACACTCTGCAACTGGGGGGCAACTCCAGGTCCGTGTCTTGTATCGGGATCGCACCGAGCAGCAACCCATGGCCCAGCGCCACTTCGCGCCGTTCCAGTTCCGCCAGGTTCAGCTGGATCGCCAGATGCTCCGGGATGCACAGATGCACAACCAGGCTCCATCCCGAGGCTCCCGAGCCCGGTGATGAATTCCTTTACGTCGACCTCAGCCGCGATCGGCTGGAGGATCTTTATCAACAGGCGTCATAAGCCAACTGCTCAATCCAGCTACTCGGTTGACTTAATCGCGGCAGTGTCGATAAGAAAGCTCTCCCTATCAGCTGTTGAACTGGAGAACAGTGGCCCCGCTAGACCCCGCTCGACCCCTCTCGCACGAGAGCCGTTTGCTGCAGCTGGTTAACCCTGTATCCATTACTGGCGATCGCCCCTGACGTAACTGGGGCCGACAACCGGGAACGCTGCACCGATAGGCCTCACCTTGAGCCAGGCAGCACTGGTTGCGTTGAACCGGCCGGGAGCCGCCTGGGGCACCTGACGGTGATCAAGACCTTCGCAGACGCCGAACGGCTGCTGGCCAAAGAACTGGATCGGGTGCGGATCGGCAGCTGGCCAGCCCAGCGCCGATCGCTGTATGGGGCTCAGAGCGCCCACTGAGCGACAGCAGCTTGCGGCCATCTCCCCAGCCGGCGCATCCGCTGAACCTCGTAGCCGCAACCGCGCAGGTTCGGCAATCGCGGTGCGAGTGCCAGCCGTGCCACGAGATGGGCCTCCAGCCACGAGCCACTGCCGAACACGATCGGCCAGCTCCCCAACAACCCGCTAACCAACCATGTGCGGCGCAGGAACGCCGCACTCCCCGGTACGAAGCGCAGGGAATCGCCGCGAGCGGCGAAGAGGAAAGGCTCGGGGCGAGGATCCTCAAGTGGATCAGGAATCAAGAACACCATCCGCCCTCCAGGTGTTTGGCAACTCTGTTGCAGATGGCTGCATCCTGCCCTGCGCACGGACGGGGCGCCAGCCGAATACGGATCCCCCGCCCCTGCCGGGCCACCGCAAAAGCATCTCTCCGCCCCTCAGCGGCGCAGGCCCCGGGTGAGCAGCACCAGCACCACCGCCTACCCGTAAAAGGATCGCCTTGCAGCCGGATGCGGTGTTCGATGCGGAGCTGATCGACGCCGCCATCGCCAACGCTCCCGCCCGGGAGCTGGGTCGCGTGCGCCTGCTGCCGGGGGCAACGGCCGCCCTGGATTTCCAGGGCCTGGAGCTGCTGGGCAATTTCCTGGCCGTCAGCACCGATGCACCGGGCTGGGTGAGCTTCTACAGCTCGGCGGCGACACGGGAGGCCGATGGCAGCCGCCCGATCACCCAGGACCCGTCCCCGGGGAGCGGGGTGCTGCTCGCGATCTGGTCACCACCACCACTGCCCTCTCAGCGTGCGGCGGATGTGTTTGAGCAGCGGCAGGAGGTGCAAAGGATCGGTGGGTGAGCGTTCGAACTCCGGGATCAGGTGCTCATGGAACCCCCAGGCCAGAGCCTGGCGGGCTTTTGCCTTGTCGCTCAGCCGCATGGCAGCGAGCGCCAGCGCCACTTGGGCATTGGCCTGGGCGTGGACATTGGGGGTATTGGCTGTGGCTGCTCCCCCAGGCCGCTGGGACCTGGCCAGCCGTGATCCGGCGGAGCTACGCCGGCTGCAATCATGGGGGTGCGCCCTGGCGCCCACTGGAGGACACGCCTTGTCGGGCCTGGATCAGCACGTTCATTTCGCCCTACTGCTGACTTTGCTTACCGGACTGTCCACCGGCATCGGCAGTTTGCTGGGTTTGCTCAACCGCAGCTTCAACCCCCGCCTGCTCGCCCTCTCGCTGAGCTTCTCCGCCGGGGTGATGATCCAGGTGTCTTTCCTGGAGATCTTTCCCAAGGCTCGCACCGCCCTCAGCGCCGTCCTCGGCGTCAGAGCCGGCTACGTGTGGACCACGATCGCCTTCTTCGCCGGCATCGCCCTGATGGCCGCCATTGACCAGGTGCTTCCGAGCCACGGTGATGCCGCCCAACTCGGGCTCCGCCCTTCCCAGTCAGCCAACGCCGAGGAGAGAAACGCCCTGCTGCGTATGGGCCTCTTCTCTGCCCTGGCGATCGCGATTCACAACTTTCCCGAGGGTCTGGCGACTTTCATGGCCGCCGTCAGCAACCCCAGGTTTGGGCTCAGCATCGCCTTGGCGATCGCCATCCACAACATTCCGGAGGGCCTGGCAATCTCAGCCCCAGTGCATTACGCCACCGGCAACCGCGCCCTGGCCTTCTGGCTCTCATTCGCTTCGGGTCTAGCCGAGCCGCTCGGTGCTCTGCTCGGCTACGTCCTCCTGCGGTCTGTTCTCACACCCCTGCTGATGGGTGTGGTGTTCGCCGGTGTGGGAGGAGTGATGGTCTACATCTGCCTCGATGAACTGCTGCCTGCCGCCCAGCGCTATGGCACCCACCATCAGATGATCGCCGGCGTGATCGCCGGCATGGTGGTGATGAGCACGAGTCTTCTATTGCTGGCCTGAGGTGAACAGCCTCCAGCCGGACAGCCGCCGGGCTTGTCGGCTTCATCCGCCCAGCAGCTGCAGTAACAGCGAATCCTGCGGCTCGATGAGTGGGTTCACCACGCGCCGTCATTGCCGAGCAGGACCAGCCGATCCACCCGCAGGGTGCGGATCAATCCCTCGCGGGTGCCGATTGCATCGGCCTCGAAGGCCGGGTACAAGCTGATGTTGTGGAAGAGCAGCTGCAGGGGCCAGGCACTGAAACGGCCGTTATCGCCTCGCTGCCGCTGTGCGGCCGTCACTGGATCGGGCAGGTGACGCAGCCAGACCCGGCGCCGATCCTTGATCGCCTCTTCGATCCGCTCGCTCGGTTCGCGGGCGGCGAGGGTGCCGCTGCGCTACTCGGTGAAGGAGCGATGGGCCAGGGCCCGACGGCCGTACAGCTTCCTGCCGGCCTTGGCATCGAGCAGGCCGGACCGCCCGTAGGCGGTCCTCCAGGGCCAGCAGCAAGGGCTTCTGGGAGGCGTCGCTGAGGCTTCCATCGAAGCCTTGAGCAGGCTGTGCACCCCCAGCAGCTGATCGGCCGAAAGCAGGGCGGTGCCGATTGCGTAACCCTGCCGCAGGCTGTCGGGCCGGCCCTTGATCTCGGGGCTGAACCCATAGGGCCGCAACAGGTGGCGCAGGTCGTTGCGTAGCACCGCCTCCTGATCGGGCTTGTAGCAACCTTCAATCGGGGTAAGACGATCGATCAGATGGCGGTAGAGCGGTACGCCATCCGCCGGGGCCTCACCCGACGGCGCATCGAAGGGCTCCCGCAGGATGTGGCGCAGCAGGGTGAACACCCGCCGGCACACCAAGGCGCCGGCCAGGGAGGGGGTGCCGCCATTGACGCCGCCGCCGGCCGGTTCGCGGAAGGGAGCGGGATCGATCGGGCCTTCGCTGCTCCAGTCGAGACGGGTGAAGCCATTGGCCTCCAACCAGGCCAGATCGCCGTGGATCGCATCCACGTCGCCGTAGACATCGCTGTTGCCGCCATGCACCTCGCTCCAGCGGGCCAGATAGGCGGCGGCCCGCTCGGCCAGCTTCCCCAGGCATGTGCGCAGGGCATCCGCATCAGCTTCACCGGCGGCCGCATTGAGGGCCACGATCGCCGCGAAACCCTCGGCGCGGTAGGGCCCGAACTGGCGGTGCTCGATGGCGGCATGAAACTTACGGATCACCGCCTCGGGCACCGCCCGCTCGTGCGGCTGCGTGTAGAGGAGACGCCAGGGCCGGCGGGCGTGGGTGGTATCGAGGATCACCGGGGTGCCGGCCGCCACCGCCTCCTTGAGGCGTTGCAGCACTAGCGTGCAAATCTAGTCCCAGGGTCCACTTACCAACGAGGCTGCGAGGGAGCGGTGAGATCCCCAGCGGGCAGGCTCCTGCTGGACCTTGCCCAGGCGATTGCGCAACGTCTTCTTCCTCCTGGTGGCTGGGGTGTTTTTTGCTCTGGTCTTCTGAGCAACGCTAGGGATCACCACACAACTGACGATCACAACCACCTCGCCCCATCGAAAGCCCATTGCAGGATTCTGGATCCGGGGCTGGCCAATGTAAATCTGCTTGGCGTTCGGCGCAATCCAGGCCACGGCCGGGGATTCCAGCAGGTTGATCGGCTTCTGCCCCGGCCGCGCAGCCGTGCCATGGCGGTGTGATGGAGAAGCACAAATCCAATCCCAATCCAAAACCAATGACAGAGGAACAGAACCGAATGGGTCTATATCAGGAGAAGCGTTCATGCAAAGAGTGCAGTGCCACCTACACCATTGGTGAGATCAGCGAATCGTCCAGGGGCTTTTTCGACCCCCCAGATCAATACAGCAACGGCTGTTACGACTATTGCTTGGCCTGCTGGCTAGGCGTGGGAGGGCCATCGTTGCCGTTAAAAGCACGCCCTGGCTTCGCCGGCTGATTGACCACATGGCGGGGCCGGCCGGCCAAAATTGCTTCGACATTGGCGGCCACCTCGGCAATCAGCCGCTGCCGTGCCGCCTTGGTAGCCCAAGCGATGTGGGGGGTGATCACGCAGTTCGGGGCCTGCAGCAGGGGGTTGGTCGCCTCGGGCGGCTCCAGGGTCAACACATCCAGGCCGGCTCCCCCCAGACGGCCCTGATGCAGGGCCGCTGCCAGGTCGGTTTCGTTGATCAGGGCGCCTCGGCCGGTGTTGATCAGCAGGGCCGTGGGTTTCATCAAGGCCAACCGCTCGGCATTGATCAGCTGGCGGGTCTCGCTGGTGAGCGGACAGTGCAGGCTGACCACATCACTGCGGACCAGCAGGGCAGCCAGGTCGGTGGTGCCGGGCCCGGGGGTGCGGCGATGGACCAGGACCTCCATGCCGAAGGCGCTGGCGATGCGAGCCACCGCCGCCCCGATCCGCCCCATGCCCACCACGCCAAGGGTCTGGCCGGCCAATTCCTGCAGGTGGCCTTCCCAATAGCAGAAATCGGCAGCAGCACTCCAACGCCCCTGGTGCACGCCGGTGTTGTGGCTGCCGGTGCGGTTGGTCAGTTCGAGGATGAGGGCAAAAACGGCCTGGGCCACGGAGGCCGTGGCGT
>CAMDWF010000036.1 GCA_945878795.1 Synechococcus sp. UW140 | reverse complement strand
GGGAGCCATCACCAGGGGTACCCGATCGACAACTTCAAGGCCGTAACCGCCCAAACCAGCAATTTTGCGGGGATTGTTGGTGATTAGACGCAAGCGCTGGATACCCAGATCGCTGAGGATCTGGGCCCCTACGCCGTAGTTGCGTAAATCGGCGGCAAACCCTAGGTGCTCATTGGCTTCCACTGTGTCCAGGCCGCCATCTTGGAGGCTGTAGGCCTTGAGTTTGTTCACCAGGCCAATCCCTCGCCCCTCCTGGCGCAGATAGACCACCACCCCTTCCCCGGCCTGCTCAATCAACTGCAGGGCCGCCTCCAGCTGGGGCCGACAATCGCAGCGCAGGGAGCCGAAGGCATCGCCGGTGAGACATTCGGAATGGACGCGCACCAGCACGGGCGCTGCAGCCTGCTCGGGATGGCCCTTGACGATGGCCACATGCTCGCTGCCGTCCAGTTCATTGCGGTAGCCGATCGCCCGGAAACTGCCGAAGGCGCTGGGCAGCCTGGCTTCGGCCTGGCGGCGTACGAAGCGCTCCGTATCTAGGCGATAGCGAATCAGATCGGCAATCGAGATCAACCGCAGCCCATGGCGCCTGGCGTAGGCCACCAGCTGGGGCAGGCGGGCCATGGAGCCGTCATGGTTCTGGATCTCGCAGATCACACCCGCCGGATAAAGGCCCGCCAGACGGGCCAGATCCACGGCCGCTTCGGTGTGTCCCGCCCGCTTCAGGACCCCCCCACTGCGGGCCCGCAGGGGAAAGATGTGGCCGGGGCGGCGCAGGTCCGCCGGACGGCTGTCGGGATGGATGGCCACCTGGATGGTCCGGGCCCGGTCGTCGGCGGAAATGCCCGTACTGACGCCGTTTTCAGGACCGGCATCGACGCTGACGGTGAAGGCGGTCTGGTTGCTGTCGGTGTTGCGATCCACCATCAGCGGCAGATCGAGGGCATCCAGGCGCTGACCCTCCATCGCCAGGCAGATCAGGCCCCGGGCCTCGGTGGCCATGAAATTGATCTGCTGGGGCGTGGCGAACTGGGCCGCGCAGATCAGGTCGCCCTCGTTCTCACGATTCTCATCATCCACAACAACGACCGATTCCCCATTGCGGATGGCGGCCAAGCCATCGGCAATGGCATCAAAACGAATGGTCGCAAAGGTGAATTCTTTGTCTTGTCGGCCGGGGGCGGAATCTTGAGTCCGTTCAGCTGGGGTGAAGGTCAACGAGGGTGAAGGCCAGGGAATCTGGTCAGATCACCACCAAAGACTAGACGTTGGCTGGCCCCCGCCCCTATTTCAGGCCGGGGCATGGGTCCCGAGCAGGACCGTTACGATCCTGGTTTTTAACTCCTTTGCATGGCGGCAGACAAACGCATCGCGGTCATCGGCGCGAGCGGTTACGGCGGCCTGCAGACGTTGCGCCTGCTGGCGGATCACCCCCATTTTTCGGTCACCTTTCTGGGGGGAGAACGCAGCAGCGGCCGCCGCTGGAGTGAGATCAGCCCATTTCTGCCCCTGCAGGGGGACCCGGTGGTGCGGACCCCGGAGCCGGAGGCGATTGCGGCCGTGGCCGACCTGGCTGTGCTCAGCCTGCCCAATGGTCTCGCCGCCCGGCTCGTGCCCGAGCTCCTGCAGCGGGGGGTGAAGGTGGTCGATCTCTCCGCTGACTACCGCTACCGATCCCTGGCGCAATGGCAGGAGGTCTATGCGAGTGAGGCCCGGGAAACCCCTCGTCAGGACAACGATCTCTGCCAGGAAGCTGTTTATGGGCTGGTGGAGTGGCATGAGGAGCGCATCCGCACTGCCCGGCTTGTCGCCGCACCCGGCTGCTTTCCCACGGCCAGCCTGCTGGCCCTAGTGCCCTTCCTTAACCAGGGTCTGATTGAACCGGCCGGCATCATCATCGACGCCAAAAGCGGCACCTCCGGCGGCGGCCGGGCTGCCAAAGAGCACCTGCTGTTGGCGGAGGCGGCGGAGGCCGTGGCGCCCTACGGGGTCGTGGGCCACCGCCACACCAGCGAGATCGAGCAAATGGCCTCCCAGGTGGTCGGTCACCCGGTGGCCCTCCAGTTCAGCCCCCACCTGATGCCGATGGTGCGGGGCTTGCTCGCCACCGTTTATGCCCGCCTGGGGGATCCGGGGCTGACGGCGGACGACTGCACCACGCTCCTGAAGGCCGCCTATAGGAGCAGTCCCAGCGTGGAGGTGTTGCCGGTGGGCACCTATCCCTCTACCAAATGGGTGCGCAACACCAACCGTGCCCTGCTGTCGGTGCAGGTGGATCGGCGCACGGGCCAACTGATCGTGATGAGCGCCATCGACAACCTGATAAAAGGCCAGGCCGGCCAGGGCGTCCAATGCCTCAACCTGTTGGCGGGGCTGCCCGCCAGTACGGGATTACCGCTGTTGCCCTTCTATCCCTGAAGACACCAGCCGGGCGGCGGCCAGGGCCACGGCCAGGGGCAGGATGCGGTGTTCTTGGACCTGGATCCGGGCGGCCAGGCTGGCCCTGTCGTCCCCCGCCAGCACCGGCACCGCTGCCTGCACCAGAATCAGACCAGCGTCCACCTCGGCGGTCACCAGGTGGGCCGTGCAGCCACTGAGACATACGCCGGCGGCCAGGGCCTGGCCCACCCCATCAAGGCCCCGAAAGCTGGGCAGCAGGGAAGGATGGATGTTCAGCAACCGTTGGGGGAACGCCTCGACCAAGACTGGGGTGACAATGCGCATCCATCCCGCCATGACCACCAAGTCCACCCCCTTGGCTTGGAAGGCGGTGATCAGGGCGCGATCAAGATCCTCCCTGGTGGGATGAAGCTGGTGATCAAGAAGCTTCCTGGGTACCCCTAGTTTCTCGGCCCGTCCCCAGGCGCCGCAATCGGCGCGGTTTACCACCAGCAGCTCCACGCTGGCCGCTAAAGGGCCCAGGCGGCAGGCCCTGACCAGGGCCTCAAAATTGCTCCCGGCCCCGGAGGCCATCACCCCCAGCCTGATACGGCCCCTGAGCTGGGGCAATGGGTGTGGCCAGGGGTGTGACAGCGGCCACTGAAAGCCCTGTTGCGATTGGCTATTTTCTTGTGCACACGGCATCTGAAGGACATCACGCCCATGTCCCATCTTTCTATCCTGCCAACCGTGCTACGGGATACCGACATCCTGCACCCGCCCCTCGTTTCCCTCGGGCTTGCCAGCGAGTTTGGCGGCGAGCTGCTCGGTTTTGCCGGCGAAGGTCAGCGGGTGGCGATCTCTGTGCAAGTGGAGGGGGGGCAGAAGCTGGGCTGGCAGCGGTCTGCAGATGGCTCCCTCTCCCTGGTGGGCGACCTGCAGCAGTTGAGCCGCTCCCTCACGCTGCAGACCCTGTTGGGCCAGATCACCAGGGCCTATGCAGCCCACCAGGCCATCCAGGAAGCCTCCCTAGGCCTGCCCACTGCCTTGCTCGAATTCCATGGTTGAGGCCTCCGCGGCCCCGCGACTCAGGCTGGATCTGCGTCAACCCAGCCGCCATCTGGTGTTGGCCCAACTTGACTTCGTGCCAGAGCACACCCAGCTCGACCTTCGCCTACCCGCCTGGACCCCGGGCTCCTATCTGATCCGCGACTACGTCCGTACTCTCGAAGATCTGCGTTTGATGCAGGGTGAGCGCCCCATCCCCTTGCGGCGCCTTGGCCCAGCCCACTGGCGGGCCCTATTGAACGATCTGGCACCGGTTTGTCTCAGCTATCGCCTCTTGGCCGTTGAATCGAGCGTGCGGACCAGCCAGCTGCAGTCGGATCACGGCTTTGTGGTTTTGGCCCAGGTGGCTTTGCAAATCGACGGCCAACGCTGGAATCCCCACGCCCTGGAATTACAGCTGCCGCCGGATTGGCAGGCTTTCGTACCCCTGCCCGAGGACGGTCAGGGAGGGTGGCTGGCCCGCGATTACGACCAACTGGTGGATAGCCCGGTGGAGCTCGGTTCGCTGTCGGCCCGCCCCTTCGCCGTCGCTGGGGTACCCCATCGTTGGGTCACCTGGGGACAGGACCCAACTATTGATGCCCCCAGCTGGTTGCTGCAAGTGGCTGCGGTATGTGAGGCCTGCTGCCAACTGATGGGGACGGCTGCACCGCCTGCGGAGTCCTATCTCATGGTGCTGCACCTGCTGGAGCAGGGCTATGGCGGCCTAGAGCACGACAACAGTTGCGTGCTGGTCTTTGGCCGCCGTGTTCTGGCGACGCCCAAGGGCAGGCGCAAGCTTCTGCAGCTCGTGGCCCACGAATATCTCCACCAGTGGAATGGACGGCGTTTAAGGCCAGCCCCCCTCTGGCCAATCGACTACAACGGACCGGTGATCGTTCCCACCCTGTGGTTCGTTGAGGGAATCACCAGTTACTACGACCTCTTTTTGCCCCAGCTAGCTGGCCTGAGCGACGAATCCGACCTGCTGGCCGACCTGGGCGAAGATCTTTGTCGTTTTTTCCGCACACCCGGCCGGTTTGTGCAGAGCCTGCGCGAAAGCAGTGAGGAGGCCTGGGTCAAGCTTTACCGCCAGGATGCCTATTCCAGTGATAATCAGATCAGCTATTACATCAAGGGCACTGTGTTGGCCCTGATTCTCGATCTGCACCTTCGTCGCCATGGGGCTGCCCTCAGTTCCGTGCTGCGTCAGTTGTGGGCCAGCCATGGTCGCTGGGGGCGGGGTTACGCGGAGGCGGATTTGCTGGCGGCCTTCACAGACCATGCCGCAGATCTGTCCACCCTTTTGCCCTTTTGGCTGGAAAGTCGTCAAGATCCCCCAGTTGAGAGCTATCTAGAGGATGTGGGGTTGAACCTGCTTGCCATATCCGGCTCCCATCCATGCCCAGGCTGGCAGCTCGAAGGCGCAGGTTTTTCTGGATTGAAAATTAAGCAGGTGCTGCGGGACGGACCCGCTGAGGTTGCGGGCCTTCAGGTAGGCGATGAGCTCTTGGCGATCGAACGCAGCCGCGTCATGGTGGAAAACGAGCTCACCAGCCTGTTGGTGCAGAGGGCCACCGAAGGAGAACCCCTCGAGATTCTGTTTTGTCGGGATGGTCAAGTCCAGCAGACCTGCCTGCGGCCCTCGGCCCCTGAGGTTGTTCGTTATCAGCTCAACTCCAAACCTGGGGCTTCGCCAGCCACGCTCCAGCGTCGGCGCCAATGGCTTGCCCTGGTGCCATGACGCCACGGACGGCTCCGCTGCTCATGGCCTTGGCTAGCGCCAGTCTTTTCTGTGCTGGCCTGGTGTTCTGGTTGGCTCGGGGGCTGATGTCCTCCCCTAGCTCCAGTGGCCAGAACCCTTCCCTACTGGAAATTCTCGATGATGTGCGGCGCGGCCATCCCGCCCCGCCAGGCTCCCCAAAGCCGGCGCCCCAGCCCCCCGCCCAAGCCCCCTGGCGTTCACCCCTGACCGATGCCTGCGTCGCCCCCGACCCAGTCCTGAGCCAGCGGCTTCGAGATCAGTACGCCAAGCTGAACCAGCGGGTGCAACGTATCGGCATCCATCCATCCAATTTTAGTGAGCGCCAAAAACAGGATGCCTTCGGCAATCCCATTGACCCGAAGCCACGGGTGGTGGTATTGCATGAAACTGTTTACGGGTTGAGTTCGGCGATCAATACCTTCGTAACTCCCCATCCCCACGATAACGACCAGGTCAGCTATCACGTGCTGATTGGCGAGGATGGCCGCATCGTTCAAGCCCTTGATCCTGCCAAGCGAGCTTTTGGAGCTGGCTATTCAGCTTTTCATGGCGAATGGGTTATAACTAATCCAAAAGTGGGGGGTTCTATCAACAATTTTGCCCTGCATCTCAGCCTCGAAACCCCCCTTGATGGCGAAAATGATGCCTTGGGCCACAGCGGATATTCCCAGGCCCAGTACGACGCCATGGCCCTGGTTCTTGCCGAATGGATGCGGCGCTATCAAATACCGCCTGGGAACATCACAACCCATCGCCATATTGATCTTGGTGGTGAAAGGGCAGATCCCCGCAGCTTCCAATGGAATGAACTCAAGGAACGGCTGGTTGCCCTTGGTGTACTTTGTTGAAAACATCGGCTTGCATTAGCTAAGGGTTGCAAGCCTGGCAGCTCAGCTTCCAGCCAGCGATGAAGATCAGCAATTAGATCAGGGCACTTACGGATGAAGAGCGCCTACCATAAATGAGGGCATGTAGGGCCGGATCCTGCATGTAACGAAGGATCCGGCCGGGATAATCCAATTTACCATTATGTAGATAGGCCAAGGTGGCCAAGGCCTTGGCATCAGCGGAAGAATCACTCGCCATCATCAGCCTGCCACGCGGCAGACTGAGGGCTCGGCTGAGGCGGGCAAATTTACCGACGAGAAGTTCCACATTACGATCAGGGTCCAACAACTTCAGGCGCGCTTCCGTAATTTGCTCGGGACTTACCGAAGCGGGAAGTTGTCCCTGCTTGACCATTTCCTCAAAACCCAATTGGGCCGGACCTTGAGTATTAAACAGGCCAGAGCGCACGGCAATTGGGTTGTCTTCGCCCGGTTTGGCATGCTGAAGCTCGTCGTACAGCACCGCCGCCACCAGCATCGGATTGATCCCCTGTCTGTTGCTGTGGCTGATGATCAGGGGCCGCAGATCCTCCAGCCGTCCCAGGGTGTGGTTGCGCAGGGGTTGAAGTTGGTCGAGCCCTTCGGTGAACAACTGGGCCAAGGCCGGCTGGGGGCCGTGGACGCCAAAACGACGGTTTAGTTCGCGGAGTTCTTCGTTGGAAAAGTCAATTGGGTCAGGCCTCATGCCCTCACTGCTTGGCAACCGGGCTGAAAGAGGGCCCAGCTTGGCGCCCGCCAAGCTGGGCTTCATCTGGCTGCTTCGCAACGCCTGCAGGGGGGTTTGAAACAGAAACTCCCCCGCCAGAACAACCAGGGCGAGACCCAGAAGGGCCTTCGGGCGCGTGCGGGATGGGCGAATAGGGCTGGGGACCTCCCTGTCGCGAACCCCGGATCTGCGGGCTCTCCGGGTAGCCTTCAACGTGGATCCGCTCGAGGACACTGGGGACACCGGGGCGGAAAAGGCAATTTACACAACCATTCTTAAGGCTTTTTCACACAGGTCCAGGGGCGGTTGACGCGGTCTTGGGTCTGTCCACCCACTCAGAGCGTTTCGTTCGCTTGCCGATCGACCCGTTGCCTGGATACGGTTCGACGGCTCGCCAAGCCGTCCTGAGGGGCCATGACATCGCTTCCTACGTTGGATGGCCATGACCCCGGGGGGCTCTGGCAGCGTTTTTGTCAGTTGCTCTGGCATGACCAATCCCTGGGCTTCTGGCTGGATGCCAGCCGCATGGGGCTGGATCAATCCCATTTCGACGGCCTGGCCGGCCCCATGGCCGGGGCCTTTGCCGCCATGGCGCGCCTTGAGGCTGGCGCCATCGCCAATGCCGATGAGGACCGTCAGGTCGGCCACTATTGGCTGCGGGACCCCCAGCTGGCCCCTGATGCCGCCCTCGGGGCCCGCATCGCCGCCGAGGTCGATCAACTGGAGGCCTTCGCCAGCCAGGTGCGATCGGGGGCCATCGCCGCTCCTGGCGGTACCCCCTTCAGCGATGTGCTCTGGATCGGCATCGGCGGCTCCGGTCTGGGCCCCCTGTTGATGATCCGGGCCCTGCAACAACCCCATCGGGGACTGCCCTTCTATCTTTTCGACAACGTCGACCCCCAGGGATTCGCCACCACCCTCGAAGCCCTGGGCGAGCGCTTGAGCACCACGTTGGTGGTGGTTGTCAGCAAATCAGGAGGCACGCCCGAACCCCGCATCGGCATGGAGCATGCCCGAGCGCGTCTGGAGGCCCTTGGCGGCAGCTGGGCAGCCCAGGCCGTGGCCATCACCACCTGCGGCAGCCTTCTGGACCAACGGGCCCAGCGGGAAGGCTGGCTGGCCCGTTTCGACCTGCCCGACTGGGTGGGGGGGCGCACCAGCATCACGGGCGCCGTCGGGCTGTTGCCGGCAGCCCTCATCGATGCCGATCTACGGGGCTTCCTGGCCGGAGCGGCGGCCATGGATCGCCTCACCCGCGTACCGGAATTGCGCGCCAATCCGGCCGCCCTGCTGGCCGCCTGCTGGTATGCCGCCGGGGGGGGCCGGGGCCTGCGCGACATGGTGGTGCTGCCCTACCGGGACCGTCTGGAGGTGTTCAGTCGCTATCTTCAGCAGCTCGTGATGGAATCCATAGGCAAAAAACTAGATCGTGATGGGGCCATCGTTCACCAGGGTCTGGCCGTTTACGGCAACAAGGGATCCACCGATCAGCACGCCTACGTCCAGCAACTGCGCGACGGTCTGGACAACTTCTTCGTGGTCTTCATCGAGGGCCTGGATGATCCAGAGGTCATCAAAGCCCTGGACAAGGAATATCCGGGTGATGTGCTGGAGGGTTTCTTGCAGGGAACCCGCTCGGCCCTCAGTGATGGCGGACGTCAGAACCTGACGATCACCATCGAGCGTTTTGACGCTCGGTCCCTGGGCGCCCTGATCGCACTATTTGAACGGGCCGTAGGTCTTTATGGCGAACTGGTCAACATCAACGCCTACCACCAACCTGGGGTGGAGGCCGGCAAGAAGGCCGCTGCCGAGGTTCTGGACCTCAAGGCGCGGCTGGAAAACCTGCTCGCCGACGGTCAGGAACGCAGCCTGGAGGAGATGGCGACTGCCCTTGAACTAGCCAGCCCTGAACCGCTGTTCTGGATCCTGCGCCATCTCTGTCACAACCCCAGGGGTTTCAAGGCCAGCGGCGATTGGGGAAACCCGATGGGAATGAGGTTTGGCAAGGAGGGATAGACTGCGGATGTGGGCTCCCTGTCGAGCAGCCCGACGGTCCCTTCTATAGAGATTGAAGTTAAAAATCCTATGCGGCCCCAGAATGCTTAGGGGCTGGTTTTGCCCGTGGCAGAGAGTTTAATGATTATGAATAGCATTTTAGTGCATTTTGCGACTTGTGATTGTTACTTTTTAGGAATGATATAGCAGCCCTTTTAATTTTGTTTTGACTTTAAAGATAATTTCTTTGCGAAGGCTCACCAGTTTTGCTGGCGGCAAGTCTTCGAGAGGTTGGTCAGCCCAAGGGGTCTTAGACTTAGCTTGTAGATAATGATGCTTAAGTGGATGGAGGCAACGTGCGTTCCATGGCTTTACTCGTCCAGGGCCGGCAAAATGAATAATGGCCGGATCGCTAATAGCAACCTTTTCAGAGGCTGTAAGTTGATCTGGATCAAGATTGTACTCCGGTAGTAGTCCATAGAGGTGGGGACAAGCATTCCAACGTTCACCAATGGTTACCCAATCATCTTTAAAGACATGGTTCAAGACATCCTGATCCCAGTGTCGCAGTCGATGTGGATTCGCAATGGCAAAAGATCGGCCCTTGCCAAGAATATCGGTGCTGCGCCACCGTTCTAAATCAATCAACATGATGCCAGCATTGAAATATTCACCATGCACGTAGCCATGGTCCCTACAGGATAGCCAATGGTCGGGAACAGCGGCTAGGGCTTTACCCTGTAAAGGGGTGCTCCAGAGTTCGCTGAGATTTGTGGTAACAATTGTGTCAGAATCAATGAAGATAACCCTGTTCAGCTTGCTTGGTAGGAGTCCCGGTAGAAGCAGACGGAAATAGGTAGCTACAGTCGCGTGTCCATTGACGGGAAAGCCAACAACATCGCTTGGGTCTGCTTTGAGGATGTTTAAAGCGGGGCAGATCTGCCATAGATATTCTAACGACTTAACTAATATTTCTGTGTTGACATTGTCTAAAATCAAATAGACATTGATTTCGCTCTCTTCCGCGTTAGCGATCAACGATTGTAGCATGGCCGCACAATGGGGTAAATAGTTACCGTCGGTGGCGCAAACAATGTTCATGAGTAGTTTAATTTAATTTGATTTTATTCTAGCAGTGGCAGCCATCATGATCATTGTATTCATGCTCAATTGCCCCTGACGTCACAGGCTAGGGGCCACTTGTGCCTTTGGCTTGACGGTTGCCACCTTAGAATGTATGATAAGAGCTTAGCTTGTAAAATGCAACGTCATCAGCTAAGCACATGAGGGTTGTTCGTCTTGGTCGTTCATCTCAGCCAAGCGATCGATGTGTCATCAGTCTTGGAATTGGCAGGAAGGGGCATACTGAGTCGCTGGCTAGATTAGAGAAGAGCTTGCAAAGAACTGGTTTTCAGGGTGATTTATTGGTTTGGAAAGATAAGTTGCCACCCAACTCACCGACCCAGCTGGAATCGCCTATGGCCTTCAAGACGTACTGTTTTTTGGAGGCAATGAAGTATGGTTACAGGTATGTTCTTTGGATTGATGCACCCTGCATTGCCTTACGCAGTATTCATCCAATTTTTGCTACCATTAGAGAAAAAGGATATGTTATGTTTGTTGATCCCTATGCTCAGTCTGTGGGGCAGTGGTGCGGTGACGATGTGCTCGAGCACCATGCAATCAGCCGCGAAGCGGCCTTAAATATGCCCGAAGTCCCAACTTCCGTGATCGGACTTGATACTTGCAGCGAACTCGGTCGCAAATTTTTATATGAATGGCATTCCATGGCTCTTGATGGAGTTACGTTTAAGGGAACTCATAAATCAATTCAGTCAGCTGATGATCATTATGCTATTGCTTGGAATAAAAATAACTGTATTTCTTCAGACCCAAGGGTAGGAGGTCATCGACATGATCAAACAGCAGCTGGCCTTATTGCCCAGCGACTTGGGATGGTTGCTTGTAGTGATGGGTTAAGAGATGTGCTTTGTCAACAGACACCTATTGACCGTGGCACTATGGTCTTGCATCACCGCGAGTTCGGTGAACAAATTAAACCACTTAATACTATCTATAGAGAGGTGTTCTTCCAGCAACCTTTTGTTAGGGCCCCTCTCCGCTTTCTGCGCATGATGGCGCGTAGGTTTAGGAATTTGACTCTAATATTGACCGGAATACGGAAGCGTCTAGATTAGGTTTAAGCAATCACTGCCAGATGGTAAGGGCGCTGGAGATGATGAAGGAAGTTGAAGATTTGGATCTTTAGGCCCCACTTCTTCGCATTGCCATATGAAGTATGGGCAGGAATGCTCCCCAGGGGATAGAATCAGTAAGATTCTTGATGACCGATTTTATATCGAAATTCAGCAAATCTTCGTTATTTGTCATAGCTGCCCCTGTTGACCCTTAGTTTGCTAAAATAAAGCCGAACAAAACATATTTTAAAATCCCACAACCAAACGTATTGTTAATTTTTCGAGGTTACCAATTTTAATTTTAGAGTTTAAGGCTGTCCGGGTCGTCGATGAAACCATCCGGGTCTGAACTATCGCCCCCAAATAGCGCACCCTCCAGTTCCATCCGCTGCTCCATCTGGCGCAAGAAGTATCCGGTCATCATCGCGGAAGCCAGCAAGCCAGCCAGGTTGTCGCGGCTGGTCTGGATCTTGACCTCGAACTGCTCGCCCGGGAGCATACCCAGCAGACCTTGAACATTGTGGCGAATGACGTCCTGGATGTCTCCGCTGGCGGAACGGGCGACCCTCTGAAGCACATCCGGAGATTGCTCTTGCAGGTATTGGATCAGGGAGTTGCCGCTGATCGCCTCGTTGTCGCTGGTCAGGAACTCCGGATTGAACATGGGACTCCCGCTCGGCAGGCCTGCGGCCTCATGGCTTGCGCTGCACCATAACGCAGCTCTTCAAGCCGTCCCAGGGGCTGGGACGGGGGACAACCGAATCGGTCCGAAGCGGCTCAAGGGCCAGTAGCGCCAAATAGCTGTGCCGATGACCTCCTCTTCGGGTAAGGGCCCCCAGAGATGGGAGTCGAGGCTGGCGTTGCGGTTATCGCCCAGAACCAGGAGGTTGTGGGGGGGGACGGTCAGGGGGTCCAGCCTGTAGTCCATCGGTTCGTTGCCCCAATCCATGGGCACCGGCTGGCCGTTGCGATAAAGCAGCCCATCGCGCACCTCCACTTGATCTCCGGCGGCGGCAACGACCCGTTTGATCAGCGCCGAACCGGGGTCATAGCCCGCCTCCACCAGGGCCGGCGGGGGATGAAAAACCACCACACTGCCCGGCTTGAGGGGGCGATGCAGCTTGGGCCTGACCTTCTCCACCAGGATTCGATCCTGCAGTTGCAGGGTGGGCAACATGGATCCGGAAGGGATCCAGCGCGGCTCGATGACGGCCCAGCGCAACAGCAGGGCCACCAGCAGCCACAGAGCCAGGGAAAGCAGCTGACGGCCCAGGCCCGGTTCTGGTTCGATCGCCTTGGGGACGCCCCCTGGCGAGGGGGCGACCTCGGGCTTGGGAACAGGCTCCATGGGCAGGTCCGGCAGGATGCCCCCATCCTGAACACCTGAGGCTTCCCTGTGGCATCCCGCCCGGATCCCATGGCGCCTATCGCCGGCTCCGGGGCCCCTGAGGAGGGACCCGGGGGCAACCTGCGGGCAGCATTAGGGCTCTTGCAGGGGTTGCAACGCC